>JANPLI010000199.1:0-6756 GCA_031426455.1 Hymenobacteraceae bacterium
TTCGCATCTCGCATCTCGCACTTCGCACTTCGCACCTCGCACCTCGCACCTCGCACCTCGCACCTCGCACCTCGCACCTCGCACCTCGCACCTCGCACCTCGCACCTCGCACCTCGCACCTCGCACCTAAAAAATGGACCACCTGCTTTACGCCTTTGACGCCGCCACCGGCGTAGCCACGCTAACGCTGAACCGGCCGACCGTTTTTAATTCCGTGAACCGCGCGCTGGCGCTGGATATCCAGGCGCGGCTGCGCGAAATTCACTACGATGATGCCGTGCGCGCCGTGCTACTTACAGCCAACGGTAAAGCCTTTTGCGCGGGTCAGGATATTGGTGAATTAACCGGCCCCGATGCGCCCGAAATGCCGCGTATCGTGCGCGACCATTACAACCCCATCGTGGTGGCGTTGCGCGCATTGCCCAAGCCTGTGGTGGTAGCTGTGAACGGCGTAGCAGCAGGGGCAGGCGCCAATATCGCCCTGGCCGGCGATGTGGTGGTAGCCGTGGAGTCAGCAGCGTTCATTCAGGCGTTCAGCAAAATCGGCCTGATTCCGGACTCTGGCGGCACCTACACGCTGCCGCGTCTGGTGGGCCTCAATCGGGCATCGGCACTGATGATGACCGGCGATAAAGTGACCGCCGCCGAAGCCCTGACGATGGGAATGATTTACAAAGTATTTCCGGCGGAAACGTTTGAAGCCGAAAGCCACGCGCTGGCCGCAAAGCTCGCCGCGATGCCCACGCGCGGACTGGCCCTGACGAAAGCACTGCTAAATCAAACCTTCAGCAATGACTTGACCGCGCAATTAAATGCCGAAGCCGTAGCGCAGGATGAAGCCGGTTCAACGGCAGATTACGCCGAAGGAATTGCGGCGTTTATGGAAAAGCGGCCGGCGAAGTTTGTTGGGAAATAAGTAATATTGCTCGCAGAGTACGCAGGGTTTAGCAGGGTTCATTTTTATTCATTTTTTATGCAGGAAAATGACATCACGCTTGCTGTAATGCGGGCGGCTTTTCGGGTTCACACTGCTTTAGGGCCGGGGCTTTTCGAGATTGTTTACGAAGCCGCCTTGGCGCACGAATTGAAAAAAGCGGGCTTACACGTCGAACGCCAAGTAGAAATGCCGGTGGAATACGACGGTGTCAGACTGGAAGTAGGCTTTCGGCTTGATTTGCTGATTGAGCGCAAAGTGATCGTGGAGCTGAAATCAGTGGAAGCCCTTCACCCCGTTCATCACAAACAATTGTTGACTTACCTGAAATTGTCGGGTTGCAAAGTGGGGCAATTGATCAATTTCAACGTCCCGTCCTTAAAGGATCACATCATCCGCATTGCTAACGGGATTTAAAACCCTGTGAAACCCTGCGTACCCTGCGAGCAAAATACAATGCCCCAAGCTTTTTTAATCGACGGTCTGCGTACGCCTATTGGTAATTTCGGCGGCGCGCTTGCCACCGTCCGCGCCGACGATCTGGCGGCGCACGTATTAGCCGAACTGATCAAGCGCAACCCAAATCTGGACCCGGCTGCCGTGGCCGATGTCGTGCTGGGTTGCGCCAACCAGGCTGGCGATGACAACCGCAACGTGGCCCGGATGGCACTGCTATTAGCCGGCTTGCCCGCTTCCGTACCCGGTGAAACAGTGAACCGACTGTGTGCCAGCGGCCTGAGTGCTGCCATCAGCGCCGCGCGCGCGCTGCAAACCGGCGACGGCGACGTGCTGCTTGCCGGCGGAGTGGAGAATATGACGCGCGGGCCTTGGATCATTTCTAAAACCTCCACTCCGTTTGGGCGCGACGCGCAGATGGCCGATTCGTCGTTCGGCTGGCGCTTCATCAATCCTAAAATGGAGGCCGCTTACGGCGTGGACGCAATGGGCGAAACGGCAGAAAACCTCGCCGACCGCGACAGTGTGAACCGTGCCGATCAGGACTTATTTGCGCTGCGCTCGCAGCAGAAAGCAGCGGCTGCCACCGCGCGCGGCTACTTCGCCGACGAAATAACGGCCGTACCGATTCCGCAGCGCAAAGGCGAGCCCAAGCTGTTTGCGACCGACGAATTTGCCAAACCCGAAACGACGCTGGAAGGCTTAAGCAAGCTCCGTCCCGCGTTCCGCAAAACCGGCGGCACCGTAACGGCCGGTAACGCTTCGGGCCTGAACGACGGCGCCGCTGCGCTGCTGCTGGCGTCAGAAAACGGTATTCAAACGCACAACCTGACGCCGCTGGCGCGCATCGTAAGTATGGGGGTGGCAGGCGTAGAGCCGCGCGTGATGGGCATCGGTCCGGTGCCGGCTACGCAACTGGCCCTCAAGCGCGCGGGCCTGACGCTGGACCAGCTCGACGTGATCGAATTGAATGAGGCGTTTGCTGCGCAGGGCCTGGCCTGCACACGCGCGTTGGGCCTCACCGACGACGACCCACGCGTGAACCCCAACGGCGGGGCCATTGCGCTGGGTCACCCGCTGGGAATGTCCGGCGCCCGCCTTTTACTGACGGCTGCCCGCGAGCTTAAGGCACGCGGCGGTCGTTACGCCCTCGCCACGATGTGCATTGGCGTAGGCCAGGGTTACGCCGTGATCATCGAGCGCGCATAGCGCCAGTTATTGGGTTGGCGCCTCCTCGGCGCCCTTAATTAGCCAACCGATGGTTGGCGTTAAAATCTTCTCTAAAATGACCACCAATCTCCAGAATTACGCGCTTGGCCAGTGGGTGGCCGGCGCCGGTAAAGGCAAAGAATTGTACGACGCCGTAACCGGCGATGTGATTGCGCTGGCTTCCTCTGACGGCCTCGATTTCGGCGCAATGCTCGATTACGGGCGCCGCGTGGGCAATCCGGCCCTGCGGAAAATGACCTTCCACGAACGCGGTCGGATGCTGAAAGCTCTGGCGCTGCACCTGATGGAAAAGAAGGAGCAGTTTTACGAACTAAGCTACCGTTCGGGCGCCACGCGTCCGGATTCGTGGATCGATATCGAGGGCGGCATCGGTAACTTATTCGCCAATGCGTCGCTGCGTCGGCAGTTTCCGGATAAGCCGTTTTACGTCGATGGCGACCCCATAGGCCTCGGTAAGGGCGGCACCTTTATGGCGCAGCACCTGATGGTGCCGAAGGAAGGCGTAGCGGTCCACATCAACGCCTTTAATTTCCCGATCTGGGGAATGCTGGAAAAGATTGCCGTCAATCTTTTGGCGGGCGTACCGGCTATCGTAAAACCGGCTACGCTGACGAGCTTTCTGACGGAAGCCGTAGCGCGGGAAATCATCGCGTCGGGGATTCTGCCGGAAGGCGCTTTGCAACTGATTTGCGGGGGCGTGGGCGATTTATTCGACCATCTCACGTACCAGGATGTGGTGACGTTTACGGGCTCGGCCACCACCGGCCGGATGCTGAAAGCGCATCCGCGCATCATCGCGGAGTCGGTGCCGTTTAATATGGAAGCCGACTCGCTTAATTCGGCCGTACTGGGCCGCGATGCTGCGCCGGGAACGCCGGAATTCGACCTTTTTATCAAGGAAGTGCGGCGCGAGATGACGGCGAAATGCGGCCAGAAATGCACCGCTATTCGCCGCGTGATCGTGCCGGAAAACCTGCTCGAAGATGTGCAGATTGCGCTGGGCCGCGCCCTAGCGCAAACCGTAATCGGCAACCCCACCCACAAGGACGTGCGAATGGGTGCGCTGGCCGGAATGGCGCAGGTGAAGGAAGTGCGCGAACGCGTGCAGCAGCTTGCCAAACACACGCCCATTGTATACGGCAACCTGGAGGAAGTGGAAACCGTGGGCTGCGCAACCGGCAAGGGCGCGTTTCTGTCGCCGTTGTTGCTGCTGAACTCTGATCCGTTTCGGTTGCTTGACAGCCACGAAATCGAAGCGTTCGGCCCTGTGGCGACGCTGATGCCGTACCGCACAACGGAAGAAGCTATTGCGCTGGCTAACCTGGGTAAAGGCTCGCTGGTGTGTTCCGTAGCAACGGCTGATGCGCGCGAAGCCACCGATTTTGTGCTGGGCGCCGCCACGCACCACGGCCGGATTCTGGTGCTGAACCAGGAAATGGCGAAGGAAAGCACGGGCCACGGCTCGCCGCTGCCGATGCTGGTGCACGGCGGGCCGGGGCGCGCGGGCGGCGGCGAAGAGATGGGCGGCAAGCGCGGCGTCGCGCATTATATGCAGCGCACAGCGGTGCAGGGTTCGCCCACGATGCTGACGGCGATCACCGGAATTTATCAAGCCGGTGGCCAGAAAGTGGAGAAGGAAATTCACCCCTTCCGCAAGCACTTCGAGGAGCTTGAAATTGGCGAGACGTACACCACGCACCGCCACACGGTGACGGAGGCCGACATCACCAATTTTGCCAACGTCAGCGGCGACCATTTCTACGCGCACGTCGATGCTACGTCGCTGGATGGCACCTTATTTACGGGCCGCGTAGCCCACGGCTACTACATTCTGAGCAAAGCCGCCGGAATGTTCGTGGACCCGCGCAAAGGCCCGGTGCTGCTGAATTATGGGCTGGACGAATGCCGTTTCACCAAGCCGGTTTACCCCGGAATGACCATCGGGGTACAGCTTACGGTTAAAGAGAAAATCAACCAGGAAAAACGCGAAGAAACGGACGTGGCAAAAGGCATCGTGCGGTGGTTGGTGGAAGTCACCGACGAGACGGCCGAAACCGTGGCTGTAGCGACGATTCTGACGATGGTGAAAAAGCTCGATCAGGCGTAAGACTAACGCTTTCGTTTAACCCTTTTTCGCTTCCCCAATGACCGATACCCTCACGGCTGGCCGCGTTCAGACTACCGTCGATGCACGCGGCATCGCCACCGTTATCTTTCACCATCCGGCGCACAATGCCCTGCCCGGCGCCCTGCTGCGCGAACTGACGCAAGCCATTTCTGCTGCTGGTAAAAATGCCGCTGTGCGCGTCATCGTCCTGCGGAGTGAAGGCGAACGCACGTTCTGCGCGGGTGCTTCATTTGATGAATTGTTAGCGATTGAAACCGAAGCCCAGGGCCTGGAATTCTTTTCCGGTTTTGCGCACGTCATTAATGCCTGCCGGACGTGCCCGAAAGTCATTATCGGGCGGGTGCAGGGCAAGGCAATCGGTGGCGGGGTGGGCCTTGCGGCGGCCACGGATTACTGTCTCGCTACCGAACACGCGGCCGTGAAACTGAGCGAGCTGGCCGTCGGCATCGGGCC
This sequence comes from Hymenobacteraceae bacterium, assembly GCA_031426455.1. Classification (GTDB taxonomy): domain Bacteria; phylum Bacteroidota; class Bacteroidia; order Cytophagales; family Hymenobacteraceae; genus JANNMJ01. Next base: position 5,202 of record JANPLI010000199.1, read on the forward strand.
ATTCGTCGTCGGCCCGGCGGTCGAACGCAAAATCGGCACCTCGGCCTACGCGCAGTTGGCCCTGGATGCTACTGAATTCCGCAGCGCCGGATGGGCGGCCCAGCGTGGGCTGTACGCCGATGTGCTGCCCGACGTGGCGGCGCTGGATGCAGCCGTCGAAAGCCTTGCCGCGAAGTTGGCCGCCGCCAGTCCGGAGGCGCTGGCAGCCATCAAAGCCGTGTGCTGGGAAGGTACTGCGCACTGGGAAACGCTGCTGACCGAACGCGCTGCCATCAGCGGGCGGCTGGTGCTGACCGACGCCAGCCGCGCCTTCCTGCTGGCGTTCAAAGGGCGGTAGCGCCCGCCTGCCGGGGCATTGCCAACCTTTCGGAAACATCGGCAGTATGAGGCGGGGCGCTGTTACCCAAGCAGGCCTTGGCGCTGCCTCACTATTTCCCCCTGAAACCCCAAGATGCGTACCCTCCTTCGCTTGCCGGCACTGGCTTTTCTGCTGGCGCTGATGATGACGACCCTAACCAGCTGCGATGCCATTGCGAGCATCTTCAAGGCCGGTTTTTATTCGGCTTTTATTCTGATCGCCATCGTCGTGCTGCTGATTCTGTTTGTAGTCCGACGCTTCCGCTAACCCACTCCGCTTCAACGCAAAACGCCCCGCCGACCATCCAGGTCGGCGGGGCGTTTTGCTTCAGATTCAGTAGTCGTTATTCGCCAGCCTGCCGGGCTTTCGGCATCGTCCCGATCACGCGGTCCCAGAGAGTAGTGGTGACGCCGAAGGCTTCTTCGTCCTGCCGGTAATGGTGCATCGCGTGGTGGCTCCACCACACTTTCAGAAAATTCTGCGGCGGGGCGTACGCGTGAATCGAGTAATGCACGAACAGGTAAAGCGCGTAGCCAAACGTGAAACCCGCCAGCACGCCGAACGCCAGCGAGCCGAACACGAACCGGAACACCACGAACAGCAGAGCTGCCACGAAAACCGTAATGATGGGCGGCATCGCCAGGCGCGTCTTATCCTTCGGATACTCGTGGTGGACGCCGTGCATCGTGTACTGCAGCTTGGCGCGCGCCTCCGTAGAAGCCGGCATATGATACAGATAACGGTGAACGCAGTACTCGACGAACGTGAACAGCAGCCAGCCGCCCAGAAACAGCCCGACCCCGCTCAGGCCGACCATCAGGCCCCGCGTGATGCCGTACCAAGCGCTGATGACAGCCGTCAAGAGGAAGATGGATACCGGCAACGCGATGTGCGTATGCGTCAGGCGCTCCAGCGTAGGGTTTTCGAATAACTGCGCCGAGCCTTTATGTTTAGGCCGAACGGGAGCAGCAGTTTCAGTCAACATCAGCAGAAGGATAGGTGATAGCACCGCAAAGCGGCACGCAAAGGTACGGCTCGAAAAAAGGCAACCGGAGTACGGGCTTTTAGACGCTCAGCAACGCCTGTAGCTCCCTGACGGTGCAGTCGGCGGCGCAACGGTAGAGCGCGCGGGCGTAAAACGGGCGACGGGCCGTTAAGGTTAAGCCCAAGCGGGCCACCACGGCATCCAGGGAGGCC
>JANPLI010000200.1:0-55053 GCA_031426455.1 Hymenobacteraceae bacterium
ACCCATCAGGTGCGCCTGCGCCTGACCGGCTCCGAGCTGCACATTTCGGCCGAGGACCTCGACTTTTCTAACGAAGCCAACGAGCGCCTGGCTTGCCAGTACGAAGGCGAGGATATGGAAATCGGCTTCAATGCCAAGTTCCTGACCGAGATGCTCGCCAATATCGACGCTCCGGAAGTCACCCTCGACCTCAGTACCCCCAACCGCGCGGGCCTGCTGATGCCCGCCGAACAGGAACCCGGCGAGAACATCCTGATGCTGGTAATGCCGGTGATGCTCAACAATTACGTGTAAGTTGTTCGTTTTTGGTTTTCAGTTGATGGTTTTTTGAAGCAAGCGGCCCGCCGGATATTTATCCGGCGGGCCGCTTTACTGTTGAGGTAAGGCTGGCATAAGGCGGAATGCCAGAACCAAAAACCAAAAATGAATAACCAAAAACTACTTACTCAACGTCAAATACACCGGGAAGTGGTCGGAAAAGCCACCGAGGTATTTGCGGCCCGCGTAGGTGCGCAGCGGCTCGCCGACGTATTTCTCTTCCTGGCTTTGCAGGCGCGGCGGCGCGTAGATATTGGCTGAGCCGCCCTGGTAGTGCAGGCCGACGTTGCCGGCCAGGCCGGGCGAAAGCATCATCTGGTCGAAGACGTCGCCCTTGCCTTTGTAGTAGATCGTGCCCCGGCCCCGGATCTGGTAATCGTAGAACGGGTTGTAGAGCTGGCCGGGGCGCACGTTTTTCGAGTCGAACGTCGCGTTCAGGTGCTGACGGCTGGCGATGCTCGAATCGCGCGGGGTGTCGTTGAAATCGCCCATCAGCAGTACCCGCGCCTGCGGGTCGGTGGCGAGTTCGGCGTTCACCAGCTGGCGGGCCTGGTCGGCAACGGCCATCCGGCGGGCCTCTGATTTGGGCGAGCCACCGCGCCGCGAAGGCCAGTGGTTGACGATGAACGAAATCGGCAGGCCATTCAGCTCGCCCTTCACCAGCAGCAGGTCGCGGGTGCCGAGGGTGGTGTCGGGCAGCGTCACGGGCACGGCTTTCTGCTCGTTCAGCATAAAGCGGTCGGCTTTGTAAAGCAGCGCCACATCGATGCCGCGCGGGTCAGGCGACTCGAAGTGCACGATCTTGTACTTGCGCGGTGCCAGGGCTGCCGTGGCCACCAGATCTTCCAGCACCCGCCGGTTTTCGACTTCGGCCAGCCCCACGATATCCGGGCCGTTGTAAGAACCCAGCTGCTCGATCACGGACGCCATATTGGCGAGCTTGACGCGGTAGCGGCTCTCGTCCCAGCGGCTTTCGGCCCCGGGCAGAAAGTCTTTGTCGTCGGTCTTGGGGTCGTCCTGAGTATCGAACAGGTTTTCGAGATTGTAGAAAGCCACCACGGCCGTGCGATGCTCCTCGATGGTGCCCGAAGGCGCCGTGGTGAACGTCGTTTGCCGAATGCCGCAGCCAGCGAGGGTGGCCAGCGCCAGGGGCAGCGCCATAGTCAGCGTCAGGGCTGTCCGCATCGTGCGGGGGGTAGCCCGCCGGGGCTTTAGGAAGGGAGTAGCGCGCATCACGTACTTTTGAAGCAACAGAAAAATGGGGGCCGGTCGGTAGCACCGGCTTGCGGGCTGCGAAGTTGGCACCGGAGGCGCCAACCGGCCCGCAATTCGCCCTCATCGCTTCAATTTCCCGAATGAAAAAGTCCGAAATCCGCTTCAGCATCGCCCTCGACGAGCAGCGCGTCCCTGAAGCTATCTCCTGGCAGGCCACCGATGCGGGTGAGCAGATCAACTTCGCCAAAGCCGTCAATATTTCGCTCTGGGACCGCGACGACGCCGGAACCCTCAAAATCGATCTCTGGACGAAAGATATGCCCGTCGATGAGATGAAGAGCTTTTACGTCGATACCATCGCCGCGATGAGCCAAAGCCTCTACACTGCTACCGGCGACGAGCTGATGGCCGAAAAGATGCGCGCCCTTTGCCGCGAACTGAAAGAACACCTCGATGCCGAGCGGCTCAAGCAGCAGCAGTAGGCATCTGTTCAAATGCCAGAAAAAGAAACGGCCCGCTTTCCGGTTTTCGGAAAGCGGGCCGCTGATTTTTTGAGTGCGCCGTTACTCTTTGCTGCGTAGCACTGGGTTGGGCTGGCTGCCCTGCACTTCCACGGGTGCGGCCATTCCGGGAATGTTGTAGCCGGTCTGGTTGCGGTTGGCGTCGTCGCGGTTCTGAGTCAGGAACTGCTTGTCGTACTGATAGAAATCAGGGCGCGACTCGAAGTAGTCCATATACTGGGCCGTCGAGAGCAGATTTTTCAACTCCTGGTCGCGTTCCTGACAGATGCCCTGGCAGGCTTCATCCACGCGCTTGGGGTTTGCCGCGTACTGGCGTTCGGCCTCCATCATCCGGGCCACTTTTTCGCGGTTGATGCGGCGCAGGCGGGCGCTCTGGTAATTGTTGAGGCGCAGTTGCTGCGCCATTCGGTTGGTCAGGCGGTTGGTGCGGTTCACGAGCTGGGCATCGGCCCGCGTGCTCGTCACGACGGCCAGCAGCGGCTTTTCCCCCGCGGGCGTCGTGGGCTTTTGGGCCTGTGCGGTGGCGCCGCCGGTCAGCACCAGGCCCAGGGCGGCGGTCATCAGAAACTTCTTCATCGGAAACGAACGGCAGAAGGGTGAAAGGAAGTGATTGCCCTCCCTAGACGAAAACCGAGCCGTTGAGGTTCGGCAATCGCTTCGGCCGGCCCGTCATTACCACTGGTTTCGCCACATCATCGACTCCACGGGCCGCGTCGTGCGGGCGTTGTACTTGGCCGACGCCTTCCGGTTATACGGGTTGTCGATACCGCCTTTCACCTCAAAGTAAATCAGTTGGCCGATGGGCATCCCGGCGTACACCCGCACGGGCATCGAGACGGAAATTTCCAGCGTCCAGGTGTTCGAGAAACCTACGTCGCCTTTGCCGGCGGTGGCGTGAATATCGATCCCCAGCCGCCCGACCGAGCTTTTGCCTTCCAGAAACGGCACGTGGGCGTGGGTTTCGGTGTACTCCTCGGTCACGCCCAGGTAGAGCTGGCCGGGTTGCAGCACGAAACCCTCGGCGGGGATGTCGAAGTGGTCGATCTCGTTGTGGCGCCGGGCATCCAGCACGGCGTCGCGGTACGTGGCCAGATGCCGGCTCAGGTGCACGTCGTAGGAATTCGTGCCCAGGCAGGCCGCGTCGAACGGCGCAATGACGATGGTGCCGGCGGCGATCTCGGCGCGAATCTGTTGGTCGGTGAGGATCAAGGGGTTTTTGGTTGCTGGTTTTTGGTTTTTGGTTCTTTGGAACCAATCACCCTAAGTCGGCAGAGTCGTTAAGTTCTGGGCTTGAGCGTTCGGCGTTGGGTATCCGGTGTTGGGTTTTAGGTGTTTGGGATGGAAAACGGAGCCGTGAGCAGCCCAAAACCCAATGCCCAACACCAAATACTTGGCAGCCCCAAGCCGGTAAGCCACTATTACCCGCGCGCCGGGTCGTCGTAGCGGGGGGCGGGGGGCATTTTGGGCTCGTGATCGTCGTTTTTTTCGTCGTCGTCCTCGCCGTAGGTATCGGCCGGCAGCGTGGCGGCGTGGCGGGGCGTGTAGTGCGCCACTTCAGCGGCTTCGGCATCCTGTGCCTCCTGGGCATCGTCCGCTTCGGCTTCCTCGGCCATTTCCTCGTCGGTCATCAGGCCGTGGGCGCTGACGTGGGCCACATCGGCGGCGGTATCGGTATAGGCGGGCGTCGGCGGCGCAGTCAGTACTTCTTCGGAATCAGGGGCGGCCAGGGCTTCGGCCAGGCGGATTTCCAGTTCGTGGACGCGGGCTTTGGTCTCGTCCAACTCATCGGCCAACAGTTCGAAGCGCAACGCAATGCTGCGGGCCTGAGCCTCTTGGGCGTAAGTGGCGGGCAGGTGGTCATCGACCACGGGCGCCGCCGGAGCCACCGGCTCCACGGGCGCGGCACTGGCTACCTGGGCGCGCAGGCTGGGCACCACCACGAAGAGGAGGTAAGCCACGCCGCCCGCCGCCGCCAGGGCCAGCACCAGCGCCAGCGTGCCCCAGGGGCTGCTGGCGGTTTCCCCGGAAGCGGCGGTTTCGGCGGGCGCCCCGGCCGGGGCGGCGTCCGGATTCTCCGGCGCGGCCTGGTTTAGGGCGTTCACCTGGGCGTCGCCGCCGGCGGTTTCGGGGGTGGTGTCGGCGGGCGCATCGTCGGCGGCGCCGCTCAGGTCGTCGGGGCGGGGCTCCGTGCGGGGGGCTTCGCCGGAGGCATTGTACTGCACCACCGCCTCTTTGATGATGCCTTCCAGGCGCTTGACGATGGCCTGCCGGTCGTCGCGGCTCTTGACGGCGCGGGCCAGGAAGAACTCGAAGTTGACGTCGATCAGAATCCCCCGCAGTGCCTTCTCGAACGTAGTGAGCGTGGTGGGGCCGTGGTCGGGGCCGAAGCGGTTTTTATACTTCTCGGCCTCGTCGTTATAGTTGTGGAAGACCTTGCCGAACCCCGCGTCGCCCTCAAACTCCTTGAAATCGCGCCGGGCAATGCGCGAATTGAGCGACGCTGGCAGCTTACGGCGCGCAAACTTGGCGTCGTACACGCTCTCCATCGTCTTGAAGTTGATGCGCTCGACGGTGCGGTCGAAAAGCGCCTTGTTGGCGTCGGTGCGGGCATCGGCCAGGCTGCGGAAGGCAGCAGCAGCAGCGCCAGTACCAGCGGTGCGCGGCGAACGAAAGAGAGCAAAGTCATCGGCAGGGCAGGGGCCGGGGGGGAAACGGCCCGGCAAAGCTAGGCACGTTCCACGGGGTTCCACAAGCAGGCGGCCCGCCCGTCCCTTAACCCTCGTGCGCTTCCACCAGCGCCTCGCGGTTGGCTTTCAGGTAGAAATCGACCAGCTCGTCGGTTACGGCCAGGCTCACGAAGAGCGCCTCGTACTGCGACGGCGCCAGATAGACCCCGCGCCGCAGCATCGCCTGGAAATAGCGTGCAAACAGCGCCAGGTCCGATGTCGCGGCCGTCGGAAAATCCTGCACCCGCGTGGTGGTGAAGAAGATCGAAAACATCGACCCCACCTGGTTGATCGTGTACGCCGGCAGGCCCAATTCGCTCAGGTTCTGCTTCATCCCGTTCGTCAGGCGCCCCGTGATGCGGCTCAGCTCGGTGTAGATGCCGGGGTGGTCGTGCAGGTGGCGCAGCATCGCCAGCCCGGCGGCGGTGGCTATCGGGTTGCCCGACAACGTGCCCGCCTGATAGACCTTACCCACCGGCGCCACGCTGTCCATAATGTCGCGCCGCCCGCCGTAAGCCCCCACCGGCAGCCCGCCGCCGATGATCTTGCCCAGCGTCGTCATATCCGGGACGACGTTGTAAAGCTCCTGCACGCCGCCCGGCGCCAGCCGGAAACCCGTCATCACTTCATCGAAAATCAGCACCGCGCCGTGCTGCGTGCAGAGCGTGCGCAGAGTTTCCAGAAAGCCGGGGTCGGGCGTCACGAGGCCCATATTGCCGGCCACCGGCTCCACGATCACGCAAGCGATCTCGCCGGGGCAGGCGTCGAAAAGCCGGGCCACCGCCGCCGCGTCGTTGTACGGCGCCGTCAGCGTGTCCTGGGCGGTGCCGCGCGTCACGCCCGCCGAGTCCGGCTCGCCGAAAGTGGCGGCCCCGGAGCCAGCCGCAATCAGAAACGAATCGCCGTGGCCGTGGTAGCAGCCCTCGAACTTGATGATCTTCGCCCGGCCCGTGTAGCCGCGCGCCGCGCGCACGGCGCTCATACACGCCTCCGTGCCCGACGACGTGAGCCGCACCTTCTCCACGCTCGGCACCATTGCGCAGATCAACTCGGCCATCTCGATTTCGCGCTTCGTGGGCGCCCCAAACGAGAGCGACGCCGGCAGCGCCGCCCGCACGGCCGTCTCGACCACCTCCGGGGCGTGGCCCAGAATCATCGGCCCCCACGAGTTGATCAGGTCGAGGTACTCGTTGCCGTCCACGTCGCGCAGAAAAGCGCCCCGCGCCGACTCCATAAAAACGGGTTGCCCGCCCACGGCCCGAAAAGCGCGAACGGGTGAATTGACGCCGCCGGGAATCGTGGCCTGGGCGCGGGCGAAAAGGGTTTGGCTGGTGGTGTGTTGCATGGGGGGAGGAAGTAGCGCGGCGGCGGCGGGGTGTTGAGCCAATGAAACCGCGCGGCGGCGGGAATGTCCCGCAAAGAAACGCTGCTACCTACGACCTGCGCTGGCGAACCCCTAAACGCGGAGTGCCGACCGGCAAAGGCTATCTTCGTAAATGCAGTCCGCTCCTCTGTTCCTTTTCAAACCTATGCGAGCACCCTTTCAGCAACTGTATTTCGGTGGCCTTTTCAGTCTCGTAGGACTGCCCATACTGCTTGCTTGGTACTTACTAATCGACCGGGTTTATCGAAATCACACAGTAATTGAGGTGGCGTGGGTAGCCCCCGATTTTCAGGTTAGCGACCTTTGGAAAGATGATTTCGATCAAGCAGTTGGCCCACAACAATTTCAGTTGATCAAGCTGACGGGCGATGCTAGACACGACTCGGCCAGCTTACAGCTAGCACAACGGGTGCTGCATCAAATAGCGGCGCGCCGTGACACCACGCGAGGCGTCTGGTTTGTGTTCGGTCCGCAGGCGAAATACTGGACGATGATCGGCGCAATCAATCTGGGATTAGCCGAAACCAGCCTCACGTTCCAGGGCCATCGGTCGGGTATTTGGGCGTATTATCCTTCTTCTACTCCAGGCCATATCTGGTGTGGGACCGGAAGGAACTCCTTGTTTTGGGACGCACGACAAGCGCAAAAAGACCTGATGCCGCAGTAACCTTCCGCCGCGCCCCCGTAGGGGGCACCGTTTGGTAGCAATCAGCCCATAAACCCTAGCTCGTGGCCCCGTGCTCAAGACTCGCAGTCGGGGCCACCGTTTGGTCCAACGCCTGCCTATGGTCCCCGGCACGTTCACTCAGATTCACCTCCATCTGGTGTTCGCGGTGAAATTCCGCGCCGCCCTGCTGGATGCCACCTGGCGCCCCCGACTGTTCGAATACCTGGCTGGCATCGTCGAAGATCCCGCCCACAAGCACAAGCTGCTGGCAATAAATGGCATCGAAGACCACCTTCACGGCCCAGCACAAGAAGCTCACCGAGCAGATCGATACCACCGCCCGCGCCATCCGGCCCCTGCTCAACGACCTCGACATCCGCCTCGCCGACGCCGCCGACCTCGCCATCGACGCCCCCAACGGCCCGCAGCTCAACGTCCTCCCCGCCGACTTCGGCCTCAAACCCCTGCGCGCCGCCATCACCGACGAAGACCCCGAAGCCATCGCCCGCACCGGCAAGGACGTCCTCGACCACCTCACCGCCAACGCCGCCGCCCTCACCGTCGTCGAGTACCCTGCCGCCGACCGCATTACCCTCGCCGCCCTGCTCACCACCCTCGCCACCGCCAACGCCGCGCAAAACCAGCTCATCAGTGCCCGCGACGCCAAGGTGCAGGAAAACCTCCAGGTCCTCAACGATTTCTACGACCGCTACGCCGCCCGCGTCATCGCCGACGGCAAAAAGGCCTACAAAGAAACCGACCCCGCCAAAACGCACGACTACACCTTCGCCCGCCTCAAAGCCCGCGTTGCGGCCCAGCGCCCCGCCGGCCGCAAGCCGAAAAAAGCCAGCCCAACGTCCGCCAACTGACCGGCCCGCCGCCCGAACGCCGAACGCCCCGTCACCCCAAAGGGTAGCGGGGCGTTCGGCGTTCGGGCAATCAGTGGACTGGCTTGCAGCTTACAGCTCGCAGCTAACCCCTCAACTCCGACCCGTGCTGGCGCCGCCCGAATCCGGGCCGGTGGCCGGTTCCGTCGGCGCCTGATTCGGAGCCGCGCCGTCGGCCCGGTCACGATCCGGCTTTTCGTATTGGTCGTTGTAGGAGCCGCCGCGCGACCCGACCCCCTGCGCCGTGGCGCCCTGCCGGGCCGCGGCGTTCGTGTAACCGTCGGTACTGCCCGGCTCGGCGGTGGCGTTGGTGGGGGCGGGGTCGGAATGCCCCCCGCCTTCGGGGTGGCTGGCGTCGCCTTCCGCCAACGGGTTCCCGTCGCGGTTGTCGTACGCGCCCTGGGCAGAACCACCGTAACCACCGCGCGAGGTGGCATCGTCCGGGGTGGTCGTCACGGCGTCGCCCTGGGCGGCGCCCTCGTGGCTGCGGTCGGGGTTCTGGCCGCGCGTCTGGGGCGTAGGGGAGGGGGCTTCGGCTGGCGCGGCGTTGGTGGGCTGTGCGGGGGACGGGGCGTTGGTGGGGTGGCGCTCGTCCGGGGCGTTGGTCGGCTGGCTGGTCGGGTTCACGGGTCGCGCGGCGCCCCGCCCGGAAAGTGAGGCAGGCAAGACGCCGAACGGTGGTACGGCCTGGCCCGCGCCGAAGTTGAGCGGCAGCCGCTGCGACTATCCCGGCGGGGCGTAACCGCAGCGCGCGTTACCTTTGAGGCGGTTCAACTTCTTTTATTGTTATGGCGACTGGTAAAGTCAAATTCTTCAACGCTGAAAAAGGCTTCGGCTTTATTGTAGATGATAAGACCTCGCAGGAGGTTTTCGTCCACGTCAGCGGTCTGGTCCACGAGATCACGCAAAACGACCTGGTTTCCTACGAAATCCAGGAAGGCCGCAAAGGCCCCAACGCGGTGCAGGTTACCCGCCTGTAGGTCCGCGTTTTCCTTTTCTTTCGGGAAGATGGCAGTACCCCGCGCTGGCTTGTCCGGCGCGGGGTTATTTGCTATAGGCCAACGCCATTAGCGCCGCCCCAGCCACGATTCCGGGTTCAGATTGGCATTGTTGCGCCAAAGCTGAAACTGAAGCTCCGTGGTGCCTTCCGGCGAAGTAAAAACGGTTCCCAGAATATCGCCGGTGCGGACCCGCTGGCCACTGCTGACGCGCACGTCGCGCAGCTTGGCGTACACCGTGAAGTATTCGCCGTGCTGAATCATCACAATCGAGTTCATCCCCGGCACGCTGGCCACGGTCAGCACCTGGCCAGCGAAAACCGCGCGGGCCTGCTCGGCGCCATTGGTTTGAATATCGACGCCCCGATTTTCCACCACCACGTGCCGCAGCACCGGGTGCTGATGACGGCCAAAGTGTTCTGAAACAAAGCCCCGCAGCACCGGCCACGGCAACCGCCCCTTATTGCCGGCGAATGACGCGGAAAGTTGCGTCGCCGCCGGCGTCAGGCGGATGCGCGCATCGCGCCGACCGGCGGCGGCATTTTCGGCCGCCGTTGGTGCCGCACTCTCATCGTCTTCGTTGTCGGCCCCGGCGCCGCCGGGGTCCAGTTCGCGGGCTGCCGTTCGGGCATCGTCGGCTTCCCGACGCGCGGTTTCCTCCTTGTCGGCCCGCGACGCGGGTACCCGGCGACTGGCTTCCCGGCGCCGGGCTTCTGCCTCCCTGGCCTCAGCCCGGCGGGCGGCGCGGGCCGCGCGGGCAATCTCGGCGCGCACCCGGTCGGCAATGAGCTGATCGAGGCGCACGACGGCCGCCTGTCGCGCCGCCACTTCCTGCTGCAACTGGCTCTCCTGTTGCGACAGGCTTTGTACGACTTGGTTTTGTTCGGTCCGGAGCGTGACCAGGCTTTGCTTTTCGGCCACCTCGGTGCCCAATAGCTGCTGCTTGCTTTGGCGCTTCTGCGTCAGATTGTGGAGTTGCTGCTGGAGGCGTTCGTTCGTAGCCTGAATTTCAGCTGCCTGCCGACGGCGCACATCGGCGTACTGCCGCAGGTAGCGCAGCCGCATCACGAACTGATTGAACGATTCGGCGGCAAACAGAAACATTAGCTTATCGGCGCCCGCCGTCGATTTCGAGGCCGCGTAAATCATTCGCGCGTATTCCTGTTTGAGGTCGGTCAGGTTAAGCTGTAGCTCCCCGACGTGCTCCTCGGTGCGCGCCACATCGTGGTCGAGGTACGTCACCTCCGACGCAATCGTGCTGATGACGCCCTGCTGGACACTGATTTTCTGTTGCAGCGCGTTGAGCTGCCCCAGCGACGCCTGCTTCCGCTCCCGGGTTTGCGCCAGAATCCGGTTCGCTTCCTCGGCGCGGCGTTCGTTATCGCGCTTTTCCCCCTCCAACTGCTCGCGCGACTTGACGGCATCGCGTTGCCGGCGCACGGAACTGCGGTCCGCGTTCCGCTCCGGGCGACGCTCCAGGTTGCGCTCCTCCTCACGCACCGACCGGGACGCGCGGTCGGTCCGGCGCCGCACCGGGCGTTCCTCCACCACGACCTGTCCGGACCGACGCCGACGGGGCCGTGGGGCTGGCTCCACTACCTTGGACGCAGCCCGGCTCCGGGCCACGCGGGTAGGCTGGCGGTCGGCCCGCGCGTTGGTTCGCGCTGTGGTTCGTTGCGAACTGACCGTCGCTGACCGCTTTTTGGTCTTCGACCGGGACGGCGGCGCCTGCTGCGAGGCCCGTTGCTGGCCCCGCTGCTGCCCCGCTACGGCCTGGCTGGCTGGCCGCGCAGCCGCGGTCGTGCGCAGCCAGGGCGTACTGAACCCCAGAATCAGCACCGACAATAGCAGCAGCAGCCTTTGCTGGCTACCTCGCCCACCAGGCCGGCAGCCGACCGTTACGATTCGTGAATCCCTCACCCGCTAACGCCTACGGCAACTACTTAACCCGCTCATAATTAGCGGGCACCTCGAAGGAGAAATCCAGCTTTTCGGCGGGTACCGAAACCGTTTTATGGTCGAGCGAGATCAAAATGTTTTTCAGTTCCTCGGGCGGGGCATCGGGCCGGGGGGCCTGCTGAATGGAGAAAAGCGCCGCGTAGGGAAACGCCCGCGCGTCGGCCGGGGCGCCCTCGTGCAGCGGTTTAAAATCGACGTAGTCCACCGTCAGGGCATTACCGCTGCGCTGGTCACGGATGGCCAGTTTGACAGGCCACAGGTTTTCCCGGTCGATGAAGTGGTCCACCAGCAGCGTGCCCTGCTGATGGTGCAGCGTCTGCACGGGCGTATCGAACGACTCTGACAAATCCTGGTCTTCCGGCAGCGGTACATAGTTGGCTACCAAGGCATCCTGGAGCATCTTGAAATCAATGGGTACCTGGTACTTCGCCTGCAACGAAGGAAAGTCTCCCCGAAAATATGTCTTCTGCAACTTGTTGACCAGCAATACCGAGTCGCGCGTGATACGCACCCGCGCCACCTCGATCCCCAGGGCCGGCACCACCGAAACCCAGATGATCGAATCGTATTTCATCCGGATCAGGATGGCGCTGGACAGTTTCTGCTGCCCATCGTCGAGTTGCATCTTCCCCCTTATCTGGAGGTAGTTGAACGTCAGGTTCCGTACTTCGCGCTCGCCAGCCACGTGCGGTCGACGCACTCGCTTGGCCGGTGCCACCGGTTTCGGGGTATCCGGGGTTAGCTCCTTTTTACAGGCGCCCAACGTCAACAGAATCGGCAGGCTCCAGGCCAAAAGCCAAGTCCGGTTACTCATAGAAAGTCTTGTTTTGGATTTTTCGGTCCAGGTTTTCGGATGGCTCGTGCATCAGTTGCCGCGCACGCTGCCAGTTGATTAGGGCCTCGGCCGGGCGGTTCAGTTTCCAGAGTACGTCGCCGTAGTGTTCAAGAATATCCGGGTCCTGACGATCCCGGAGCGCGCGCTCCAGCAGTTCGCGAGCGGCTTCATACTGTCCCTGTTTGTACAACACCCAGGCGCGGGTATCCAGATAAGTACCATTGCCGGGGAAAAGCTGCAGCAGACGCGCTGTCATCGTAGCAGCCTTATCGAGGTGCGCGCCCCGCACCGACAAATAGTACGAATAGTTATTCAGCACCGTCGCATCATCGGGGTTCAAGGCCAGGGCAGCTTCGTAGGCCGCCGCCGACTTGTCGTATTGTTTCAAATACTCGTACGTATTCCCCAGTTGGGCCTCGAACTGCTGCCGTAGCTCCGGTTCGTCGGCCACCATTTTGCGGCCGTATTCGAACGTACGCGCCGCCTGCTCGTAGTCTTTACGCAACAGCAACGCCGACCCGTTGTAGAAATACAGCAGTGGCTGGTTCGGAAACAACCGTAAGGCGCGTTCTGAATGCCGGAGCAGCGAATCCGTCTGGTCCAGCTCGGCATCCAGCAGCACAATCTGCTGCCAGAGCCGGAACTTGGAGTTGTCGCGCCGCACGGCTTGCAGGTAACTGGCGCGGGCTTCTTTTTTCTGGCCCGAAAGCGCCTGTAAGTCACCCATCACGGCGTAAGACTTCGGCTCGTCGGGGTAGTTCTGAATCGTGAGTGTGGCCAGTTCCAACGCGTTTTGCCGCCGTTTCTCCTGCGTCGCCGTGGGCTTGCGGGCCGATTCTACGGACGGCAGCCGTTTGATGAACTCAATCATAATCCGGACCCTCGCATCAATATCCAGCTCTGGCGAGCGAAACGCCTGGCGCACATCGGCTTCCGCACCCGTCGAGTCGTTTTTGGCCCGCCGCAAATCCGAACGCAGCAGCAGCGCCTGCGGATGGTTGGGGGCCGTCTGTAGGGCCCGCTCGATCTGCTCCAGGGCCTTCGCATTCAGGTTATTGGCCAGGTACAGCGACGCCAGCGCCAGCACATACCGCACTTCCGAAGGGTTCGCCCGGATCAAGTCTTCGCCCGCGGTTACCGCCTTCGGAAAGTCGTTTTTACGCAGGTAAATCTGCTGCCGCTTCAACGCCGTTTCTTCACTGACGCCGTACCGTTTTTCGGCTTTCTCCAACGCCGCCAGCGCCTGGTCGAGCTTGGCAGCGGCGACGTACAGGTCGGCCAACTGCGGCAGATACTGATCGGCATCGGGCACTTCCCGCAACAGGCCAGCGTACACGTCGGCGGCATCGTCGTACTGCTGTTGGCCTGCATAAAGCTGGCTCAGGAGCAGGTAGTAATACGGGTTTTTGGGTTCCAGCCGCACCGCCGCTTTGCCGTAGGCGATGGCTTCGCCTACCTGGTTCAGCTTCGACGCCGTTTCGGCCAGCTTGTAGTTTACGGCGGCGTTGGTGGGGTCGATCTGCCAGGCTTTCACCAGTTTTTCGAGCGCCCGGTTCGGGTCATCGAGCGTCAGCAATTTGACGCCATCGATGAAAAGAGCTTCGGCCGCTTCACTTTCCTGCGGACTGAGCATCCGGCCTTTCGTTCCGCCGTGGTTATTTTCTACCACTTTCGCGTCTGCCTCCCGCTTTTTCTGCTCCTGCCGCGCGGCTTTCTCAATGGCCCGCAACTGGCGGCGCTCGGCGCGTGTGACGCGCGGCGTACGCGGCCGGTCCGGGGGCGCCTCCAAGCCTGCCGGCGCAATCTGCGCCTGTACGCTCCCGCCAAAAGGCAGCGTCAGTAGCACGATCAGCAGCGCGACTCGAAGCGGAAATGCAGAAAAGAGAGGCAAAAAAACCACGCTAAAGGAATAAGGATGAACACCGAATGCGGGAATCAGCGAACCGTCGGACGGCCTGCGACTTCCGGTATCGTAGCAGGACCGCGCCCGGTCCAAAACCGTTCCGGTCTGGCCCCGCAGGGCCTGTTCCGCTGACGGGGGGAGCTGGGCAGACCGTCCTTACGGCGCCTCACCACCCCCCCCGTCAGCGGTCAATCAGTCGATGATGACGTTATAATCGCCTACGCTCAGGTCGGCGGGGCGCCCGGTGAACGAGGCAAAGTTGCCGAGCATCGAGTTCGTCACGACGGCGCTCGTTACGCGGGAGTTGGCTTGCAGGATCGAGTTCTTGACGATAGCGTCTTCCACGACGCTCATTGCGCCCACTGATACGTGCGGCCCCACCACCGACCGCTTGATCACCGCGCCCTTACCCACGTACACGGGCGGAATCAGGACGGCGTCTTCCAGCACGGCCGACGGATCGACCAGCGCGGCGCCTTCACGCTCGTGCAGGTATTCGAGGTACCGCTGGTTGGTGTAAACCGTGGCGTCCTTGTTACCGCAATCGAGCCACTCGGAGATCCGGCCGGGGATGAAATTCGTCCCCTTGTTTTTCATATTTTCCAGGGCATTGGTGAGCTGGTACTCGCCTTTGTCCTTGATGTCGTTGTCGAGCAGGTAGCGCAGTTCGCGCTTCAAGTAATCACCGTCCTTGAAGTAGTAGATGCCGATGATGGCCAGGTCGGAGACGAAGTGCTCCGGCTTTTCCACGAAATCGGTGATGCGGCCAGCCTCGTCGAGCTTGACCACGCCGAATGGCTTGGGATCCTCCACGCGCTGCACCCAAATGGTGCCGTCGGCGGAGGTGTCGAGGGTGAAATCAGCCTTGAATAGAGTGTCGGCAAAGGCCACCACCAGCGGGCCGTCGAGGGCGTGTTCGGCGCACAGAATGGCGTGGGCCGTGCCCAAGGCTTCTTCCTGATACGAGATGGTGCCTTTAGCACCCACCGACTTGGCAATATCCAGCAATTGCGCTTCCACAGCCTTGCCGAAGGTGGGGCCGATGATGAATGCCACTTCCTCGACCGGCGAGCCGCAGACCTTGGCAATGTCTTCCACCAGCCGCTGCACGATGGGCTTGCCGGCTATCGGGATCAGGGGTTTTGGAACAGTGAGCGTGTGGGGGCGCATCCGCTTGCCCATTCCGGCCATCGGGACAATAATCTTCATTCGGGTTAGGGGTTTTGGGTTTCTGGTTTTTGGTTGCTGGTTACCTGTTACCAGTTGCAAGGAATCGAAAATGAGAAACCAGCAACAAGTAACCCTAAACGACTCACCGGCCCGTGGAGCCGTAACCGCCTTCGCCGCGCGCGGTTTCGGCGAGCGTGGCGGCAGTTTCCCACTGGATGGTTTCGTGACGGGCTACCACCAACTGGGCGATACGGTCGCCGTCCTGAACGGTCGCCGTTTCGCCCGAGAGGTTCACTAACAGCACTTTGATTTCGCCCCGGTAGTCGGCGTCGATCGTGCCCGGCGTGTTCAGCACCGTCAGGCCGTGCTTGTAAGCCAGCCCGGAGCGGGGCCGTACCTGCATTTCGTAGCCCGGCGGCAGCTCTACGCGCAGGCCCGTGCCGATGAGGGCGCGTTCGAGTGGGGCCAGACTGACGGCACCAGTCGGGAGCCAGGCGCGGACATCCAGTCCGGCCGCCAGGGCTGTTTGGTGTGCAGGCGCCGGGTGGGGCGAATCGTTGAGGAGGCGGACGGTCAGCATCGTGAGGTCAAAGGTACAAGGGGCGCGGGGCCGATGTATCACATCATTGGGGTACCCCCGCCGGAGCGGGCGCCGGCCGGTCGTAACGGCGGGGTACGCCGACGGCGCTCCAGCAGCCCTACCGCTCCGGTCCAACCAGCCACCAACCCCGCCTGCCACAGGTGGCGCCCCAGCCAGCCAGCCGGCGCCCAGGCCTGTGCCAGCACCACAATGCCAATGGCCAGGCCCAGGTAAAGGCCCAGCCGCGCCGCTGGGTAGGGAATCGGAAAATACCGCTGCCCCAGGCGCCAGCAGGCGATGGCCATCGCCGCGTAGCAGGCCAGCGTGGCCAGGGCGCAGCCATAATAACCCAGGCGCGGAATCAGCAGCCAGTTGAGGACAATGGTGAGGGCAGCGCCGCCGAACGAGATATACGTGCCGAACCGGGTGCGGTCGGTCAGCTTGAACCAGACCGACGCGTTATAATAAACCCCCAGAAACAGGTTGGCCAGCAGCAGCACCGGCACCACGGCCAGCCCGGTGCGGTACACCGGCGAGCGGAGCAGCAGCCCAAAATCGGCCAGGAAAACACTGATCACCAGAAAGATCGCACAGCAGGCCACCACGAACCACTTCATCACGAGGGCGAAAGTAGCGGGGGAGTTTCGGTCCTGGGCCTGCCCGAAAAAGAACGGCTCGGCGGCGTAGCGGAACGCCTGAATCACGAGCGACATAAAGATCGAGAGCTTGTAGCACGCGCCGTACACGCCCACGGCGCCAGCATTGCTCAGCTCCGGATAGAAGCCTGGCGGCAGCCAGACTTTGAGCAGAATGCGGTCCAGTACTTCGTTTACCATCCCGGCCAGGCCCATTAGCCCCAGCGGCAGGCCGTAGGTCAGCAAGGCGCGCGTCATCGCCGGGTGCCAGCGCGGGCGCCAGTCGCGCAGTTGCGGCCAGAGCAGCGGAACGTACAGCGCGTTGGCGATCAGGTTGATCAGAAAGACGTAGCCGACGCCTAGCGTGGGGTTGTAAACAGCGGCCACCAGCGGGCGCAGTAGCGGTAGCGTGGTGCTGGCCAGGACGCGCGGCGCCAGCACGATAAAAAAAACGCTTGCTGCCAGAATGAAAAAAATATTCGTCAGCCGGACGGCCGCGAACCGGCCCGCGCGGTTTTCGAGCCGTAGCCTGGCGAAGGGCACCGCCACCACGGCATCGACGGCCAGCACCAGCCCCAGCCAGGCCACGTAACGGCCTTGCTCCGGGTAGTGCAACAGGGCGGCGATTTCCGTGGAAAAGCCCACCAGCACGGCCGCGCCCAGGCCGGAGGTGACCAATAGCAAGGTCAGCACCTGCTGATAAAGCAACGCCCGATCCGCGCCGGGGCGGTTGGCGAAACGGAAGTAAGCCGTCTCCATCCCGTAGGTGAAGACGATGTTCAGAAACGCCACGTAGGCATACAACTCCGTGACGATGCCGTACTCGGCGGGCGCGAACACGGCCGTGTACAGCGGCACCAGCAAATAGCTCAGCACCCGCCCCACGATGGAGGACAGGCCGTAGAGGGCCGTCTGGCCGAGCAGTTTTTTGGCGACGGACAAGGGCAAAGAAGAAGGAACGAGGCCGCGAAAGCAGGAGCGCCGGGTGGCGCACCGGAAGGCCTCCAGCTAACTGTCGGAATGAAACAGGGGCCGCGCCACCTATTTGCCCTGAAACACTGCCGGCCGCTTGGCCAGGAACGCGGCCGGCCCTTCCACGAAATCTTCGGTGACGCAGCAGGCGGCGAAGTGCGTGGCTTCGACTTCGTAGCCGCGCCGGGCGGGGTCGAGGGCGGCGTTGGCGGCGTCGATCACGTAGCCTACGGCGAGCGGCCCTTTGGTAAGAATCTTCTTGAGCAGCGTTTTGCTGAATTCGATGAGCTGGTCCGGCGCCACCACGTGGTTCACCAAACCCAGGCGGTGGGCTTCGGCGGCGTTCACCATATCGGCGGTTAGCAGGAGTTCCAGCGCGCGGCCCTTGCCGATGAGGTGCGTCAGGCGTTGGGTGCCGCCATAGCCGGGAATGATGCCCAGATTCACTTCAGGCTGCCCGAAGCGGGCGTTTTCGGCCGCCACGCGCAGGTGGCAGGCCATTGCCAGCTCGCAACCGGCGCCGAGCGCGAAGCCGTTCACAGCGGCAATCACGGGTTTGGAACAGGATTCGAAGCGCGAAAAAACGTGCTGGCCGCGCGTGGAAAGCGTGTGGCCAGTGGTTTCGGTGAGCGCGCTGAACTCGCTGATGTCGGCGCCCGCCACGAAGGCTTTGGGGCCCGCGCCGGTCAGCAGCACCCCGCGTACGGCCGGCGTGCCGATGGCGTACTGCACGGCCCGCGCCAATTCTTCGATAGTAGCCTGGTTGAGGGCATTGAGCGCCGCCGGACGATTGACCGTGACGGTCAGGATGCCGTCGGCATCGAGGTCGAGGAGCAGATTGGCGTAGTCAGTCATCAGAAAAAAATGAAAGCAAAACCCGGCCGGAACGCCCAGCCGAAGCATCGGCGCAAAGGTAGGTCAAGCCGGAAACGGCGGGAAGTAAACCGCCAACCAGAATCCAGCAACCAGCAACCAGAAACAAGCAACTAAAAACCCGCCGCCTCCGCCAGCAGCCCTTCCTTGAGGGCGTAGGCCGATACCCGGATGCGCGGCAGCTGGTAAGCCGCCAGCACCCAGTCGATGGCGATGGCCGCCACCACGATCATATCGGCCCGCAGAGGTGTCATTCCGGGCAGGGCGAGGCGTTCCGGGTGGCGCAGCGCCTTGAGGCGGGCGAAATGGAAGGCGAAGGCTTCGCGCGTCAGCTCGGTTTCGTTGAGCTGTTGCGCCGGGTTGCGCGCCTCGTTTCGGCGGGCGGCTTCCAGGTCGCAGAGCGTATCGAAGGAGCCGCTGGCCCCCACCAGCGCCACAGGCGCAAACCGGCGGACGGCCTCGGTGAGCGGCACCAGGGTGCGGGCCAGGTAGTCGCGCTCGGCGGCTTCCTGGCCTTCGGAGATCGGGTCGTGCCAGAAAAACTGGTCCAGCAGCCGCTGGGCGCCGATTTCGAAGCTCTGCATCCAGAAAATCCGCTGCTGATTGGCGATGATGAACTCGATGGAGCCGCCGCCGATATCCATCAGCAGGCTCGGCGGGCCGTCGCCGAGGGGCACGGCTTGCCGGACGCCCGCCCAGATCAGTTCGGCCTCGCGGGCGCCGCCGATCACCTCGACGCGCAGGCCGGTGCGGGCGAAGACTTCGGCCAGAAAAGCCGCGCCATTGGCCGCGTTGCGCACCGCCGACGTGGCCACGGCCCGGATGCGGTGTTCGGAGACTTCGTGCAGATCGATTTCCTCGCGGAACGCCTGCAAGGCCTGGTACGCGCGCTCTATCGCCGCATCAGCGATGACCCCGTTGGAAATCCCCCCCTCGCCGAGGCGTACGTGGGTGCGGGTCCGGAACCAGACGCGCGGCTGCCCGCCGCCCGCTACCGGTTCGGCAATCAGCAGGTGGAACGTGTTGGTGCCCATATCAATGAGCGCTAGGCGGGAGGTCATTTGGGAGGGTGAGAGGGTGAAAGGGTGTGAAGGGGTGTTGGGTTAGGACTTACGCACACCGTCGTTTTCGTCCTAAAAAGGGCATTCGGCAGCCCCAGAGGGGCTATCTTCCGGTAGAAAACCGACGTTTTGAGCGTCTTGTGGCCCCGTAGGGGCTGCCTTTTTTAGCCGTTGCGTAAGTCCTGGGGTATTAGGTGTTGGGCGTTGGAAAACCCTCCCAACCTCAAACCCTCCCACCCTCCTACACTACTCCGAAGCGGTAGAACGTTCCCAGGGGCAAAGTGCGGCCGGCCTGGTCGGGCAGGTATAGCTCGCCGATTTCGCGGTTTGGTACGGCCCCGAAAAGGTCGTGGCCGAGGGAATCGAGAATCAGCGCCGAAAAACCCAGGGAATACAGGTTGAGTAGGAAAAAATGGGGTTGTTCGCGGTCCAGCAGTTCGGCGCAGAGGTGCAGTAGCTCCGGCAGATGCTCTTCGAGCAGCCATTTTTCGCCGTTGGGGCCGCGCCCGTAGGCGGGTGGGTCGAGGGCGATGCCCTGGTATTTATTTCCCCGCCGAACCTCGCGACGGGCGAAGGCCAGGGCATCATCGACGATCCAGCGGATGTCGTGCTGGCCGGAAGCTTCCATATTCTCGCGCGCCCAAAAATTGACCTGCCGCACCGCGTCAAGATGCGTGACCTCGGCACCAGCGGCGCGTAGAGCCACGGAAGCTGCCCCCGTGTAGGCAAAGAGGTTGAGCACCTTGGGGGCGGCTTTATTTTCTGGTTTCTGGTTGCTGGTTTTTGGTTGCTGATTGCTTGCCGCTTCCTGCAATCTCCGCGTCTGGGCGTAGAGCCAACGCCAGTTCGCCTCCTGCTCTGGGAACAGGCCGACGTGCTTGAACGCGCTCAGTCCCAGCCGAAAGCGCAGTTCGGGGCTGGGAGCGCCGT
The DNA here is from genome assembly GCA_031426455.1 of Hymenobacteraceae bacterium. Lineage (GTDB taxonomy): Bacteria > Bacteroidota > Bacteroidia > Cytophagales > Hymenobacteraceae > JANNMJ01. The sequence goes on from JANPLI010000200.1 coordinate 19,635, forward strand.
TGCTGGCAGGTAGTTGGTAGCGCACGTGCCACTGTTCGGGCATTCCGCGCTGAAGCTGCCACTGGCCTTTGTCGGAAGCCGCGCTACCGCCGGGGGCTTTGGTGAACGTAGCGCCCGCGCGGTGGCGCCACTCGTCGGGCGGCAGGGCGGGGCGCCAGAGGGCCTGCGGCTCCGGCCGGGCCAGCAGGTGCGGGCCGAAGCGTTCGAGCTTGGCGAAGTCGCCGGAGTCAATCAATTCATAGTCCGACCACCCTTCGGGCGTGAGCAGGTGCAAAAGCGGGGGCGTAAAAGGCATCGGCGCGTAGTTTTGACGGGCAGCAAAAGTAGGGGGCTGGGTGGTGAGGTAGTGAGGTGGTGCAGGTGGTTAAAAAGAACCATCACCACCTCACCACCTCACCACCACACCACCTCACCACCACCAATGATCTTTCGCAAATACCACGGTGCCGGCAACGACTTCATTCTGCTGCTGGCCGACCGCGCCACCGGTCAGGCGCCCTTCGACCTCACCGATCACGCCTTTATCCAGCGCCTCTGCGACCGCCATTTCGGCATTGGCGCCGATGGCCTGATCGTGCTGGAACCGGATGCTGACCCCGCCATCGCCTTCACGATGCGCTACTTCAATGCCGACGGCCGGCTCGGTTCGCTCTGCGGCAATGGCTCGCGGTGCGCGGTGCGCGCAGCGGCCGACGCCGGCTGGATCAGCGGGACGGAACCCGAACCGATCACCTTCCGCGCGTCGGATGGCCTGCACCAGGCCGCCATACGCCCCGACGGTCTGATCCGGCTCTCGATGCACGACGTGCCCGCGCCGGGCCACCTCGACCTGCCCGCCGACGTGCAGACCTCACAAGAACGCACCTTTCACCTCGACACCGGCTCGCCGCACGTGGTGTATTTGCTGCCCTTTGGCCTGCGCGATACCGACGTGGCTACCGAAGGCCGACGGATCCGCTGCGACGCGCGTTTCGCCGAAACCGGCGGCGTCAACGTCAATTTTGTGGAACGCGATTTTCTTGGCGGCGCCCACCTCCATATCCGCACCTACGAGCGTGGCGTAGAAGCCGAAACCCTGGCCTGCGGCACGGGCGTCACGGCGGCGGCGCTGGTGGCCGCGCATCACTACGGCAGCTCGGCGCCGGTCACGGTGCAGGCACGCGGCGGCAAATTGCAGGTGGAATTTACGGCGCAGGCCGATGGCGGCTTCACCAACGTCGCCCTGATTGGGCCGGCGGTGTTCGTGTTCGAAGGAGAAGTAAATGGATAGGTGGTGGGGTGGTAAGGTGGTTAGGTGGCGAGGTTGAGAAGGAGAACTGCCACACCACCCCACCACCACCACCTAACCACCCCACCACCCCACCACCACCACCTGTGCTTTCCGGCCCCCGTATCCAGCTTCGCGCCCTTGAACCCGGCGACCTCAATTTCCTGGCCCGGCTCGAAAACGACCCGGCGCTCTGGGATGCCGGCGATACGCGGGTACCTTACTCGCGCCACGCGCTGGAACTGTACATCGAGCGGGCTTCGACGGAAGATTTTTACGCTGTCCGGCAGATTCGGCTGGTGATGGCCGACGGCCGCTGGCCCGACCGCGCGTTCGGCGTCATCGACCTGTTCGACTTCAGCCCGGCCAACCGCCGCGCGGCCGTGGGCGTGGCGCTGCTGCCCGTGGCGCGCGGTCAGGGCTACGGCCGCGAGGCGCTGAATCTGCTGATGACCTACGCCCACGACGTGCTGCACCTGCACCAGTTGCACTGCGCTGTGGCGGCGCCAAATACGGCCTCGCTGGCGCTGTTTCGGGGGGCAGGTTTCGTGGAAATCGGCGTTCGCCGGGAATGGCTGCTGGCGCAGGGGGGCATCTGGCAGGATGTCGTGGAACTCCAGCGACTGCTCTGAGCGCGTGGGGGCGCAGTAACCCCACCGCAAATTGAGGCGTAGGGAGGCGGAAATCATTTCCCTACCTCCCAATCGCCTCCTCATTCCGTGGAATCCCTCGCCCCGCCCGAAACTTTTGCGCCCGCCCTGCTGACGGCGGCATCCGTTACGCCCGATGCCGCCCGGGTGGCCGCCTTCCGTGCCGCCGCCCCGGACGTGGTGTGCTTTTGCCACCTGACCTGGGAGTTTGTCTGGCAGCGTCCGCAGCATCTGTTGTCGCGCTTTGCGGAGTCCAGCCGGGTGTTTTTTGTGGAAGACCCCTGCTGGCACCACGACGCCGCTGATGCGGAGCAAACCACGCCGCACCTCGAAATCAAGACCAAGGAAAATTACCTGCGCGTGGTGGTCGCGCACTTGCCAGCCACCTTACAGGCTGATCCGGCCCACGCTGAAGCCGTTCAGGAGGAACTGCTGACTGACTACCTGCAGCGCGAAAAAGTAGTCGATTTCGTGGCCTGGTACTACACCCCGATGGCCGTGGGCAAGTCGCACGCCATTCAGCGCCGCGCCGCCGTGACGGTGTACGACTGTATGGACGAGCTATCGGCCTTCGCCTTCGCGCCGCCGCTGCTGAAGGAGCGCGAAAGCAAGCTGCTGAACTTCGCCGACCTGGTGTTTACCGGCGGGCAGAGCATTTACGAGGCCAAAGCCCACCGGCACGCGGCGATCTACCCCTTTCCGTCGTCCATCGACAAAGCGCACTTTGGCACGGCCCGCACCGGGCTGCCCGACCCCGCCGATCAGGCGAAAATTCCGTACCCGCGCATCGGTTTTTTTGGGGTTCTCGACGAGCGTTTTGACCGTGAACTGGTGGCGGCGCTTGCCAAGCGCCGGCCCGACTGGCAGTTCGTGCTGATCGGTCCGGTCGTAAAAATCGATCCCGCCGACCTGCCCACTGGGCCCAACGTGCATTATCCCGGCGGAAAAACTTACCGCGAGCTGCCCGCTTACGTGGGTAACTGGGATGTAGCGGCCCTGTTTTTCGCGCAGAACGAAAGTACCCGGTTCATCTCGCCTACCAAGACACCGGAATATCTGGCCGCCGGCATACCCACCGTCAGCACGCCCATTCGCGACGTGGTGCGCCCTTACGGTGAACTGGAGTTGGTACAAATCGCCGAAACGCCCGCCGAGATGGAGCGCGCCATTGAGGCCGCTCTCACCCAGGCCACGGATGCCAACTGGCGCGCCCGGGCCGACGCTTTTCTGGCTACTACCTCTTGGGAACTGACCTGGGAGCGGATGGTGACGCTGGTGGAAGAAGTCCGGATCAGGGCTTAAATGTGCCCCGCCGGGTGGGTGAGCTTCCGGATCAAAAGGCTACCAACCAGACGTAGCCAGCTACCTAAAGCTGCTTCAGCTTAACGCTTTTTTCTGATTTGACTGCTTGAGATAATCAAGCAGTCGACCAGAAATTGCCCTCCATTCGACGCTTTCTTTTTGCCTGTCTATGAGTAGATTGGCTAGCCGCTTAACGCCGCTTTAACGGTTGCGGCACGGGTGTGCACGAGCTTATAAATTAAACAATTATTTTAAAAAGTCTCCAAGCGTCTGTTTTTTGCCATTTTCCTAACCTGCCCGGCTTCCCGTCCGTAAGTCAAGCTGCCCCCACGGGGCTTATCCATTCACCCGCTACTATCCTGTTTCCAAATGTTTGATTACCTCATTGTCGGGGCTGGTTTTGCTGGCTCCATTCTCGCCGAGCGGCTGGCTACCCAGGCTGGCAAAAAAGTACTGCTCATCGACAAGCGTCCGCACATCGGCGGCAACGCTTATGACCATTACAACGAAGATGGCATTCTGGTCCACAAATACGGGCCGCATATTTTTCACACTAATTCCAAGGAAGTCTTCGATTACCTGGGGCAGTTCACGGCGTGGCGCCCCTACGAACACCGCGTACTGGCGTCCGTAGATGGCCAGCAGGTGCCGATTCCGATCAACCTTGATACTATCAATACGCTCTACGGACTCCAACTGACGAGCTTCGAATTGACGAAATTCTTCGAATCGGTGGCCGAAAAAGTCAGCACTATTCGCACTTCTGAGGACGTGGTAGTCAGCACTGTAGGCCGCGAACTGTACGAGAAATTCTTCCGAAACTACACCCGTAAACAGTGGGGGATGGACCCTTCGGAGCTGGATAAGTCCGTCACGAGCCGGGTACCCACCCGCACCAACCGCGACCCGCGCTACTTCACCGATACGTTTCAGGCGATGCCGCTGCACGGCTACACCCGGATGTTCGAAAAAATCCTGGATCACCCCAATATCAAGGTGATGCTCAACACCGACTATAAGGAGGTGCAGGCCGTCATTCCTTTCAAGGAGATGATTTTCACGGGGCCGGTCGATGAATACTTCGACTTCCGTTACGGCAAGCTGCCTTACCGTTCGCTGCACTTCAAGCACGAAACCCTGAATACGGAGCAGCATTTGCCCGCTCCCGTCGTGAACTTCCCCAACGAACACGCTTATACCCGCATCACGGAGTTCAAGGCCCTTACCGGTCAGCAGCACCCACGTACGAGCATCGTGTATGAATACCCGCAAGCCGAAGGCGACCCGTATTACCCGGTGCCGAAGCCTGAAAACGCGGCGCTTTACGATAAGTACAAGCAACTGGCAGAGGCCACGCCTGGAGTGCATTTCGTGGGCCGACTGGCTACCTACCGCTACTATAATATGGACCAGGTCGTGGCGCAGGCCCTGACCCTGTTCAAAAAACTGACAGAGACGCGGCCGGAGACGCGGCCAGCCGAAAAAATGCCCCTCCGTACCCCAGCCCAACGGTCGTGGGCCTCGGCGGCGGTAGAATCGGCCAGTGCGGCGCTTTCCGAAGTAAACGATACCGCGACGGCGTTGCCCGCCCGGTCAACGGCGACAACGGTAGCCGTACCTACGACTACCAAGCGGCTGGCCCGCATCCCGGCCCCGGTGAACGTGATGCCCACCGCACCCACTGCTGCCCTTGAGCCTGCGGCTGCTACCAATGTCCCGACAATGGCAACCACCAGCGGCGCCCTCGGACTGACGGCGACTAGCCGCAACGCGGGTAAAAATGGTGGCTAACCAAACGCCGGGCTGACCAAGTACCGGGTTGATTTACCCGGCGTAAATACTTCGCGGCCCCTCGTCGCTCCGGATTCGGAGTGGCGAGGGGCCGCGTTTTTTATACCTCCATCCTGCGCGGCTGGTGGTCTTCAAACCGAAGCCCGGCTTTTGTTCATCTTTTTTGATTTTCTTAATGAACAGCAGCAAAACGCGTTTTTTTTTAACAAAACGAAGAGATTTCTGAAAAATTGCTAACTTAGCGGCGCATTTGGTCGTTTGCCCAAACGTCTCACTCCCTTTTCCCATTCATTTACTGATGAAAGTCTATTACCCTTTGCTGGCTGCGGCTTTACTGGCAACTACCGGCGTTCAGGCGCAAGCCAATCGGCCAACGCAAATCATTCGATCCGAAAAAGGCCAGCCCGAATTCGTGCAGTTTGCGCGAGCCACCGCGCCGCCCGCCGCCGAAGCCGCTGCCGTTCTGCGCAGCACCTTCGGCTTGGGTAGCCAGAGCGAATTGCGGCCGGTCCGGGCCGCGGAAAGTGATGCCCTCGGCTTCCGCCACCAGCGGTACGCGCAGGTTTATCAGGGCGTACCCGTTGAGTTTGCCGCCGTCACGACGCACGAGCGCGACGGCCGGATCGAGTCGGTTTCGGGCGATGCCAAGCCGTTGGCCGACGGCGCGCTGAACGTCCAGCCCACGCTTCCGGCCGACCGCGCGCTGGCTTCGGCGCTAGCGTTTGTTCACGCCGATAAGTATATGTGGCAGATGTCCGATGAAGGGCGGTTCGCGCAGGAATCAGAAGGCAAAGCCAGCTTCAAGCCCACCGGCGAGCTGGTGATCGTGGACAACGTGCTAACGATGGACCGTGCCCGTCACGGGCAGCCCGTACTGGCCTGGAAATTCAACGTGTACGCCACGCAGCCCGTGAGTCGCGCCTGGATTTACGTGGACGCTCGTACCGGCGAGGTGGTGAATCAGAACGCCATCATTCACCACGCCGCCGCTACGGCCACTTTCGCCACGGCCTACAACGGCACCCGTTCATTGGCTAACGACCAGGTTACGACCACTTCGTACCGCCTGCGCGAAACCACGCGCGGCTTGGGTATCGAAACCTACAACGCACGGAAAGGCAACTCCTACACCAGTTCGGTGGACTTCACCGACGCCGATAATAACTGGACCGCCGCCGAGTATAACAACGCCAATTTCGACAACGTAGCCGGCGATGCCCACTTCGGCGCCCAGGCAACTTACGACTATTGGTCGGCCGTTCACGGTCGTAATTCTTACGACAACGCGGGCGCCAAAATCAAATCCTACATTCACTTCGACGACGTGCCGGGCGGCGCCGGCTTCGAGAACGCTTACTGGAACGGTTCGGTGATGACTTACGGCGACGGTGCCAGCACCTTCAAGCCGTTGACGTCGATGGACGTTTGCGCGCACGAAATCGGGCACGCGGTGTGTGAGAAAACTGCCAATCTGGCCTATCAGAACGAGTCCGGCGGGATGAACGAAGGCTTCTCCGATATCTGGGGTGCCTGTGTAGAGGCGCGGAGTGTGGCCACTTATGCCCTGACGGGCAAAAGCACCTGGCTCATCGGCGAAGAGATTATGAAAGCCGGCGGCGCGCTGCGCTCGATGAGCAACCCGAAAACCTACGGCCAGCCGAATTGCTACAAGGGCACCTACTGGGTGAACAGCGTGGCGACGCCCACCGACGCCAACGACTACGGCGGCGTGCATACCAACTCCGGGGTGCTGAACTTCTGGTTCTACCTCCTGAGCCAGGGCGGCTCCGGTACCAACGACAAGAGCAGCGCCTACACCGTGGCAGGCGTCGGCATCGACCGCGCCGCGAAAATCGCCTATCGTGCCGAAAGCGTGTATCTGACGGCCAACTCCACTTTCGCCAGTGCCCGCACCGCCGCCATTCAGGCCGCAACCGACCTGTACGGCGCGGGTTCCGCCGACGTGATTGCCACCACCAACGCGTGGTACGCCGTGGGCGTGGGCGCAGCTTACGGTGGCACCACCACGCCCGCCTACTGCGCCGCCAACGGCACGAACGTGAGCTACGAGTACATCGACCACGTGCAGCTCGGCAGTATCAACCGCACCTCCGGCGCTGATGCCGGCTATTATAACGGCACGACGCTCAGCACCTCGGTGGCCCAAGGCAGCAGCCAGACCATCGCCCTGTCGGCGGGTTACGTGGGCAGCGCCTACGCCGAGTACTTCAGCGTGTGGGTCGATTTCAACGGCGACAAAGACTTTGATGATGCTGGCGAAAAAGTGGTGACCGACAAGCCGAACGCTTCCGCCCTGGGCGATATCACGGCTGCGTTCACCATTCCCGCTACCGCTACTGTTGGCAGCACCCGGATGCGCGTGCTGATGGCCGACGGCACCGCCAAACCGGTCTGTGGCGCGTTCACTTACGGCGAAGTGGAAGACTATACGCTGAATATCACCAGTGCGGCGCCTACCTGCGGCACCCCGTCCGGCCCCACCACGGCCAGCATCACCAGCGCCGGCGCTACCCTGGCCTGGACCGCCGTCAGCGGCGCTACCAGCTACAATGTGCAGTACAAAACCAGCGCTGCCAGCACGTTCACCACCGTCAGCACCGCCAGCACCTCGTACGTGCTGACCGGCCTGGCCGCTTCCACCGCCTACCAGTGGCAGGTGCAGAGCGTGTGCAGCGGCGGCAGTAGCGCCTATACGGCGGTCAGCAGCTTCACCACCTCGGCGGCCGTCGTAACGCCCACCTATTGCGTCAGCAAAGGCACCAGCGTCGCCTACGAGTACATCGATAAAGTGGCTATCGGTGCCATCAGCCGCATTTCCGGTGCTGATGCCGGCTACTATAACGGCACGGCCAGCAGCACGAGCGTGGGCGCCGGCACGAGCCAGACGATCACGGTTTCGGCGGGCTTCGTCAGCACCGCCTACGCCGAATTCTTCCGCATCTACGCCGACTGGAACAACGACGGTGATTTCCTCGACGCCAACGAAACTCTCGTCTCGTCGGCTTCCAGCAACATCGCCACCGACCGGGCCTTCGCCTTCACGGTGCCCGCTGGTACCACCAACGGGGCCCACCGCCTGCGCGTGGTGATGAGCGATAACACGGCCACCAACTCGTGCGGCACCTACTCCTACGGCGAAACCGAGGACTACACGCTGACCGTGACCGGTGGTACCGTCGTGCGTCTCACGACCACCGCGCCGGCCACTTCCACGGCCGTGGCTTACCCGAACCCCGCCACCGATATGCTGCACCTGACGCTGAGCGACGGCGCGGCCATCGCCCAAGTCGTGGTGTATGACCTGCGCGGCGCCCGCGTCCAGAACATTCGCCACGACGGCCAGGGCACCCTCGATGTCAGCGCCCTGCCGGCCGGTATCTACACGGCCACCGTACAAAGCGAAGGCGCTGCTCCGCAGCACGTGCGCTTCGTGAAGGAATAGCCCGAGCGGACGCTCCTCCTGATGACGACGACGGCCCGCCGGAAATCCTTCCGGCGGGCCGTCGTGCGTTGGGGCGGGTGGGTATCTTCGCGCGGCGCGGCCCAATGCTGCGGATACTGGCCCAATGGCAAAGAAAAAACCGGCGGTGGAAGTGGTTGAAAACCCGGTGGCGCAGCCGTATTATCTACAAAAGGCCCACGTGAAGGACTACCGCTCGGTGCGCGACGCGGAAGTGGAATTCAAGCCGGGGCTGAATATCATCATCGGGCCGAACGGGGCGGGGAAGACGAATTTTCTGCGGGCGGTGGTAGAGGGGATTGATTCACTCGCCACAAACAAGGCGGCTCCCGGTAGTCGATTTGTATTGAGTAGCACGCACACGCACAAAATCGCCATCTCTTATTTACCACCTGAGGACACGCTTCCCAACGGGTTCAGGATTGAGCGGACACGTGTACAAGTGCAGGTTGGACAGGAAAGCCCCACTGAAGCTGCTGATGTTTTCCTTGCTTGGATAAGTGAGGCGGCCATTGGTAGCAAGTTGATATCTTACCCTGCTTACTGGGTTTCCTTCATTCGTCATCACTTGCCGGGTAAGCAACTGCCTCTTTTAGAGCAAGATGCGCGCCCCAGGTTGACAGCGCGTTTCGAGCGCACTTCTGCGACAACCGGCTTCACACTTGCTCTGATAGAAAGCCTACGGCTGGAAGCCGTTCGGCGAGAGCAGGAGCAATCAGCACCCGTAACCGAAGTACAGGCCGCCGAGCTAATCGCGGTCACTGTGTCCGACTACTTGGCGCATCTGAACCCTTACCTAGCCCGGTACTCACCAGTCACGGAAGCGCGCGTGAGCCTTTTTCTGCGTCCTTCTTACGACCCAGTACAGCACGAAACCACGGTGACCGGCCTGTTTTTGGAATACTGCGTGAACGGCGCGTGGCGGCAGTTTCAGGAGTTATCAGATGGCACTAAGCGCCTCATTTACCTGATTAGCGACTTGGTAACGCCCGAAGCGGGTAATGTCATCGCGCGGGAATCTCAAAAGCCTGTTGCCCGCATCATCCTCCTCGAAGAGCCCGAACTCGGCATTCATCCGCACCAATTGCATCTACTTCTGAACCTGATTCGGGAGGTCTCGACGAAACATCAGGTAATTCTGACTACTCACTCGCCGCAGGTGTTGGATATGCTGAAGGCCGACGAGCTGGACCGCATCCTGATCTGCACCCTTGATGAACCCAAAAAAGGCACGCAGTTTCGGCGCCTGACCGATGCGCAGCAGGAGAAAGCTCGCCGGTATATGACCAAGATCGGCTTCCTGAGCGATTACTGGCGCTATTCAAGGTTGGAAGAAGACGCCGCTGCTGCCAATGAAGAGGAAGCCGAAGGATAAGCGCCTATTGGTCGGATTGGTGGGCGAGGACCCCAACGATACCAATGCGATGGCGGCCTTGCTGAATCAGCGATACGCAGCGCAGGTACGGTTCGTCAAACTCGGCGAGCGGATGACGGGCGATAAGCTCGAAACCAAAAAAGCGTGCGGCATCATCGGCGACGACTTTGCGGACGAACAACCCCGCTTCGTAGTAGTCATCCGGGACCTGGACGCGCTCGAATCAGATGCAGCCCAGCGTGCCCGCCGCGATGAATGGTTCGCAAACCTCAACCGGGAGGCGCTGGACGGTCGGGGCCTGTTCCTGCTACACATCTATGAGTTGGAAGCGTTGCTTGCCGCGCATCCTGAGGTGGTCAGCGCGCATTACAAAGGCGCCGCCTATAAGCCGCAGAGCACGATGTGATGCGCATCCCTGACCCGAAAGGCAAGCTCAGAGAAGCCACACAGTATCGTTACCAGGAAGACCATAGCCCGGTGCTGATGGAAAAGGTCAGCTACGACCGCCTCCTAACGCGCTGCCGCTACTTCGCTGCCTTCGACGCTGCCTTTGCCCGTCTGGCAACCCCCAAGCGCCGCACCTAGCCCCCTACCCCCCTAACCCCAGAAAATTCTGCAGCACCCGCGCGCCGGCCGGGCCGCTTTTCTCCGGATGAAACTGGGCGGCGTGAAAGTTGGCCTGTTGCAGGGCCGCGCTGAACGGCGTGCCGTGGGCAGCGGTGGCCGTCGTCCAGGGGCCGAGGGGCACGTAGTAGCTGTGAACGAAGTAGAACCACGCGCCGTCGGGGATGCCCGCGAACAGCGGCCCGCCCAGGCCCGACACCTGGTTCCAACCTACGTGCGGGATCTTGAGGCCCGGCGCGGGCGGCAGCTTCTCGGTGGTGGTGGGCACGATGCCGAGCGTGGGCGTGTCGCGTTCGGCCGAACGGTTAGTCAGGAGTTGCTGGCCCAGGCAGACGCCCAGCACGGGCTGCGTCAGGGTGGGCAGCAGGTCGGCAAGGCCGGCGGCGCGCAGGCGGTCCATCGCCGAGCGCGCCTCGCCGACGCCGGGTAGCAGCACCCGGTCGGCAGCGCGGATGGTGGCGGGGTCGGCCGTCAGGGTGGCTTCCACGCCCAGGCGGGCCAGCGCCAGGCGAACCGATTCGGTGTTGCCGGCGCCGTAGTCGATCAGGGCCAGCGTACTCATAAGCTGCCTTTGGTGCTGGGGATGGCGTTGTAGTCGTTCTCGTCGCGGCGCAGGGCGGCCTTCAGCGCGCGGGCGAAGGCTTTGAAGATGCCCTCGATCTTGTGGTGTTCGTTCTGGCCGGTGGCGCGGATGTGGAGGTTGAGGCGGGCGGTATCGCAGAGCGATTTGAAGAAGTGGCCGAAGAGTTCGGTGGGCACGTCGCCGATGCGCTCGCGGCGGAAATCGGCGTCCCAGACCAGTTGGGGGCGCCCCGAAAAGTCGAGCACCACGTCGGCGCGGCTTTCGTCCATTGGCAGCGCGAAACCATAGCGGGTCAGGCCGCGCCGTTCGCCGAGGGCCTGGTTCAGGGCCTCGCCCAGGGCCAGGGCGGTGTCTTCGGCGGTGTGGTGCTCGTCGATGTGCAGGTCGCCGGTGGTGCGGATGAACAGGTCGAGGCCGCCGTGGCGCCCCAACTGGTCGAGCATATGGTCGAGGAAGCCGAGGCCCGTGCGCACGTCGGCGCGGGCGGGGCCGTCGAGGTTCACGCGGACTTCGATGTCCGTCTCCGAGGTCCGGCGGCGTACCGTGGCCGTGCGCGCGGGCCAGCGCAGATGCCGATAGATGGCGTCCCAGTCGCGGGTTTCGAGAGCGGGCGGCGTAGCGTCGGCGGGCAATTCGGCCGGCTCCATATTGGGCGGCGTCAGCAGAATGGCGCGGGCACCCAGGCGGCGGGCCAGCTCGACATCGGTGGCGCGGTCGCCGATGACGTAGGAGCCGGCCAGGTCGAATTCCGCCGTCAGGTACTCCGCCAGCATCGCTGTGCCGGGCTTGCGCGTGGGCAGGTTGTCGGCCAGGAACGAGCGGTCGAGATGGATGCTGCGGAACCGGACGCCCTCCGCCGCCAACACGTCGAGCATCAGGTTCTGCCAGGGCCAGAACGTGTCTTCGGGGAAGGAAGCCGTGCCCAGGCCGTCCTGGTTGCTCACCAGCACCAGTTCGAAATCGGTTTCGCGGGCCAGCCGGGCCAGCGCCGTGATGGCGCCCGGCACAAAAGCAAACTTGGGGAGGGAATCGATCTGCTGATCGGGCTGCGGTTCGAGCAGGATGGTGCCGTCGCGGTCGATGAAAAGAAGGCGGGTCATTCAGGAAGAAAAAGCTACCGGACAAATGCGCGGCGGCGGAGATGGTCGGGCAAAAGTAACCCCCCGCCGTCCGGGCGCCGGTTTAAGCCCGCAGCTCGGCCAGTTCCAGCGCGAAGCCCGGCAGTACGTCCTCGCCGCTCCGGGCTTGGTCGAAGCAAGGCACTTCGGTCACGATGACGCCGGCGCGATAGACCCAGGCCGTTTCGATGGCGGGTTGATGAGCGCAGGGCTTGAGCAAGGCAATCTGGGCACTAAGGAAGAACCCCGTTAATAAACGCTCTTACCGGGAGATGGACGGAGGAGAGCGCAGGGTTGTGGACTTCCTTCTGATTCCCGGTAATCGTGTAAAATGATTTCCCGCCGTGCCGCAGCGATGGCGCGGAGCACGCAGCGCCCACTTTCTTTGACGTGTTCGGCTCCGCGTCTCGGCGAAAACTTCGCGTCTCTGCGGGAAATGCGTCAGCAAAAAAACAGCGCCTCCCGCTATCGGTCTGATTCCCGGTAAGAGCGAACGTGAAATGCCTTACGGACTCACCATGTGCACACCCACGTTGAAGAAGAGCGGGTTGGTGAGCTTGTTTTCGAAAAGCGAGGGCTCGGAGCCGAGCAGGCCGTCGCGCTCGGATGTGGGGTTCTGGTTGCGGAAGGCGTCGTTGCGGTAGTTGTAGCGCAGGCCGGCCTGAGCCGTCAACCAGACGAAGCCTTTGAGCTGGCGCTCGTAGGTCAGGCGCGGCTTCAGCTCGCCGCGGCGCAGGTAAACGTCGGAGCCGTTGGCCTGGCCCAGGTAGTAGGCGTTGCCTTCCAGTTCGTAGCCCAGCTTCAGCAAAGCCTTGGTGCCGAAGCTGCGGCGCACTTCGGCGCGGGCCGGGAACACCACCTCGCAGCCCCAGCGCGGCGAGAAGGTGCGGTTGTAGAGCAGCACCGGCACGTAGATGAGTTGCCCGGCGCGGTAGGTGCGGGTGGCGCCCAGGCCCCATTGAAAGTTCTCGTTCACCTTCCAGCCGAAAATGGCCGTGCCGCTGTACGTCAGGTGCTTGCTGCTCAGATCGCCCGGCTTGCGGTAGTTGCCGCTGGCGTCGGCGTTGAACTGCCCGAGCAGAAAGTGTTTGGTATCGAGGGGCTTGAAGACGGTCGCGTTCGCGCCGGCGGTGCGCAGGCCGTCGTGCAGGCGGCCGAAGTAAGGCGAGGAGTCGGTGTGCTTCAAGTCCTGGCCGGTGTTCCAGTACGTGAGGCCCAGGTTGACGATGATCGAGTTGCGTGAGATGACCGGCGCGTTGAAGCCCAGCCGCAACCCTTGGGCGCCGCGCACTTCTGCTTTGGCAGGGCCGGTGGTGCTTCCATTGCCGTTGTTGGCAAAGGGCTGATCTGTCGTCAGATCGTAAGGCATTTGCGCTTCGTATGCCACCGAAATGAGCTTGGTGGGCGTCAGGTACAGCACTTTCTGGGTGCAGTACGACTTGCTGCCGGCCGCGTCGCCAAAGTCGTCAAAATTCACGTCGAGCGGCGGCGGAGCGTCGCCGGCCGGCGGGGTTTCCGGCACTTGAGCCAGCGCCGGCGTTGTCATCAACAGGCCAGATGCAAGGAAGAGTAGCGAAAAACGCATAAGCGAGCGAAGCTGAGTTGAATCGATAGAAGCAGAAAGCCAGAATCGGGTAGCCGGCGCCCGACCACCTGCGGTCGGCCCGTCCCTACCCGATTCCGATTCAGTGGGTGGTTATTTCTTTTTCTCCTGCCGCGTCCAGACGTCGGTTCGCCCGAAAAGCGAAACGCCGATAAAGCCGCGCACTTCGAGCGTGTTGGGGGCCGTCAGGGTGAGAGCGCAGCTGTAGTCGCTGCCGTTTTTGGGGTCGTAGATAGAGCCACCCTCCCATTTGTCGTCGCCGGCGTAAGTGAAGCTGCGCATGTTTTCAATGCCTTTGAGCGGCTGCTGCCGTTTCGCTTCCTCGGGGTTGTTGACGTCGGTGCGGGGCGTGCCGTCGGGATTGTTAGGGACTTTCAGCCACACGATCCGGCCGTAGTATTTGCCGTCGGATTTTTTGAAGATCTGGATCATGCCCGTACCCTCGCCGTTTTTCCAGACGCCCAGTACGGCATCGGGGTTGGCGGCAGCCAGCGCCGCCCAGGTGACCAGAAACAAAACGGGCAGAAAAAGCAGGGTCCGGAAGAAGCGCGTCACACGCATAAAAAGGGGAGGGAGAAAAAGCTGGAAGATGTAAACCACTCAAGAGCCGGACAGGCCGGCCGCGCCGGCCGCAAATTAAGACCATCAGCTTTAATTAGGCTGTAGGCCGCGTAGGTTAAAGCCACGTTAGGTTAAAGCCGGTAGAGACGCATATATGCGTCTCTACGGTCTGGCGAACGTACACGGACGCTGAAACCGCTCTAACCCGCGACCTGAACTCATCGGGCGCGCCCTGCCTCAGCCACGCGAAAAGCCCCCCCGACGCCTCCCGCCAAAGGGCTGAAACGCGAACCGGCGCCGCCCATTCCCGTGTCGGGTTCGGACGGCGCCGGTGGGCGCGGGCAGCCGCTGCGCCCCTACTTAGCGAAACTCACGGCCCGCGTTTCGCGGATGACCGTGATCTTGATCTGGCCGGGGTACTGCATCTCCTTTTCGATTTTCTGGGAGATGTCGAAGGATAGCTGCTGCGCGCGGTCGTCGGTCACGTTGTCGGCGTCCACCAAAATGCGCAGCTCGCGGCCCGCCTGGATGGCGTAGCACTGGTTTACGCCCTTGAAGGCGGCACCGAGCGATTCGAGGTCGCGCAGGCGCTTCATATACGCCTCGGCCATTTCGCGGCGGGCGCCGGGCCGCGAACCGCTGATGGCGTCGCAGGCCTGGATGATGGGCGAGATCAAGGCGGTCATCTCGATCTCGTCGTGGTGCGCGGCGATGGCGTTGATCACGTCTGGGTGCTCCTTGTACTTCTTCGCCAGCTCGCCGCCGATGATGGCGTGGGGCAGCTCCGGTTCCTCGGTGGTCACCTTGCCGATGTCGTGGAGCAGACCCGCGCGCTTGGCGAGCTTCACGTTCAGGCCCAGCTCGGCGGCCATCGTAGCGCAGAGGTTGGCCACTTCGCGGCTGTGTTGCAGCAGGTTCTGGCCGTAGGATGAGCGGAAGCGCATCCGGCCCACCATCCGGATCAGTTCCGGGTGGAGGCCGCCGATGTTGAGGTCGATGCAGGTACGCTCGCCGATTTCGACGACCTCTTCATCAATGTTTTTGCGGGTCTTGGCCACGATTTCCTCGATGCGCGCCGGGTGAATGCGGCCGTCCTGCACCAACCGGTGGAGCGAGAGGCGGGCCACCTCGCGGCGTACGGGGTCAAAGCCGGAGATGATGATGGCTTCGGGGGTGTCATCGACGATGAATTCGACGCCCGTCGCGGCTTCCAACGCGCGGATGTTGCGCCCTTCGCGGCCGATGATCTTACCCTTGATGTCGTCGGACTCGATGTTGAACACCGACACGCAGTTCTCGATAGCGTGTTCGGCGGCGGTGCGCTGAATCGTTTCCACTACCACCTTCCGGGCATCTTTGGTGGCTGTGAGGCGGGCCTGGGCCAGGGTATCCTTCACGAAGGTGGTGGCCTTCATTTCGGTTTCCTGGCGGATGGTATTGGTGAGTTGCTCACGGGCCTGCTCGGCCGTGAGCTGAGCGATGTTTTCGAGCTGAGCGATGATCTTATCGCGCTCCTCGGCCGTGATGCGGCGGGCTTCAGCCAGTTCGGCCTGCTCGGCTTCCAGGGCGGCCTGCTGCTTGGCCGCGCGGGCGTCGAAATCGGCGAGTTGCTTGTCGGCGCGGGCCTGGAGGTCGGCAATCTGCTTGTCGGTGCGGGCCTGGAGGGTAAGCTTCAGTTCGTCCAGCTCGGTTTCGCGGCGCGCGGCGCTTTCCAGTTGCCGGGTGGTCTGTTCGAGCTGCTTGGCAATGAGCTGTTCCTGCTGGCGGACTTTTTCCTCGGCCTGAAGCACGGCCGCCTTACGGCTTTTGAGGTCGTCGTCGAACTCGGTTTTGAGGCGCTGGAACTTGTCTTTCGACGACTGCTGGCGTTCGCGTATCTGCTGGTCGGTGCGGGCCAGGGCCTCCTGCTCGGTGCGCTGTGCGCGGGCTTCGGCCTCCTGAATCAGGTGTTGGGCGCGCTCGCGGGCGCCGGCTTCGTGGTCGGTGACGGTGCGCTGGGCGCGCGCCCGGCCGAGCCAAAAGCCCGCCGACAGCCCGAAAAGGGCCACCACCAGGCTGGTGATTATCAGAGTTATGTCCATCGTGTGAGGCTATCTTCTGGGCGGCGGGCAGCGGAGGTTGGGCAGCGCCACGCCGGCCGGTGAACGGGAAGGAAGACAGCAACGGACCCGGAATCGCGCGCCGCGCGCCCAGCATTCAGCTTCTAGGATGATAACGATTGCGACGGGGGAAAAGCCAAACCAGCCGACGGGGCCGCGGAAACCGACAGAGAACCTGCCGCCCCCACCGGCCCGGTGGAAGCGGTCAGCAGCACCTCGTAGAGGTGTTCGAGGCGCTGGTGCACGTCCGAACCGGCGGCGCCGAGGCGCTGCTCGGCCAGCAGACGGTCGGCCACCGATTCGAGGGCAATCATGGCCAGCAGGTCTTGGTCCTGCAAGCCGAACTGCTCGCGGAAGAGCTTGATGCGTTCGTTGAGCACCCGTCCGGCGGCGCGCAGGCGTTCCTCCTCCTCGGCGCTGACGCGCATCGGATAATCGCGCTCGGCGATGCGGATTTTAATGGCCTGTTCGCTCATCGGGGGCTGATTGCGGAAAGGGGCAGCGGAATTCTCTTAAAAAAAACGGAGTAGGCCCGCCAGCGCGGGGGGGCGTCTCAGGGAGCGGGTTCGTCAGTCGGGGGTTCTGGTCAGTCTTTGAGATAGGCGATGCAGCGGTCTATCTCCCGCAGGTAATCATTAATCCGAAGCTTGAGCTCGGTGGCAGTGGTGGGGTCCGTTGCCAGTGAACCCGTCAGGCGTTGCAGATTTTCTTCGCCGCGCTGGTCGCGTGCCTGGTCGTCGCGCTCGGCCAGTTCAGCTTCCAGTTCGCGCACCCGGTTCTGGGCAGCGGCCACCTGGGCCCGCAGCGCGCCCTGTTCGGCCACCAACACACTCACGCGTTGGGTGATGGCATCGAGCAGGCGGGCAGTTTCCACGGGAATGAAGGGGCAACTTAAGGAAGCGAAAGTGAACCAACCGGCCAGAACAGCAGGTACGCTGCGGCCGAAGAAAATCCGCTATTCTTCACGGATTCGGACCAAATTTCGGTACAAACTGCCGAACCAGCCGCAGGTCCGGTTTTTAAGCCGCCTATAGCCCGGCCGAAGGCGCCATTTTTCGGGCTTTTTCGGCGCCGCCGCCACCCGTTTGATTGGTGCGCCGGACGGTACTCGGCGCCACGGCCGACCTTTGCCGCTACCAATGGACCTCCTCGCCAGCCCCCAGAACCCGCGCGTGAAGCGCCTTGTCCGGCTTCAGCAGAAAGCCGCCGACCGCCGCGCCGAAGCTCTGACGCTCGTCGAGGGGCTGCGGGAACTGACTATTGCCGTGGGCGCGGGCGTGGAGGTGCTGGAACTCTATACCTGCCCCGACCTGCCCAATGCGGCCCCGGAAAAGGCCCTGGTGGCGCTGGGCGTGCCATTGGGACGCCGGTGCGAGCTGGCGCCCGCCGCCTTCGAGCGGGTAGCGTACCGCGACGGATCCGACGGCGTGGTGGCGCTCGTGCGCCCGCCCGCCCGCACTCTGACCGAACTGCAACTGCCGCCCAACCCACTGTTGCTGGTGGCCGAAGCAGTGGAAAAGCCGGGTAATTTGGGCGCGCTGCTCCGCACTGCCGACGCCGCCCCCGTGGATGCCGTGCTGGTGCTGGACCCGCGCGTGGATATCTGGAGTCCGAACGTGATCCGGGCGTCTATTGGCTGCGTTTTTACGCGGCCCGTGGTGGCTTGCGGCCGTGCCGAGGGGCTGGCCTGGCTGCGGGCGCGCGGCATCCGCACGTTTGCCGCGGCCCTGGCGCCGGGCGCGCGGCCTTATACGGAGGCGGATTTCCGTGGCCCCACGGCCTTATTGCTCGGCACCGAAGCCGACGGGCTGACGGCCGAAACGCTGGCGCAGGCCGACGAAACGATCATCATCCCGATGCGCGGCCTGATCGATTCGCTCAACGTGAGCGTAGCGGCGGCCGTGCTGACGTTTGAGGCGATCCGGCAGCGGGGCATTGGGGGTTAGAGCTTCAAGCTTCAGCTCAATTTACCAGCCGCTTACGCATTCAATAACTTGAGCACGGTTTTCACCTGCCCTCGAAAAAAGGCATTCTGCACCGTCGAAAATCGGATTGTTTAGCTGGAAATCGAGTATGGGGGTCAGGCTGCCCGGCGCGGAATTGCGGCGATATCGCTAAGTTGCAGCCCCGATCAGATAGTCTGGTGGGGTAAACCTCTTTTTATCGTTTTTGCCGATGCGCAAGTCCCTTTATCTGCCGATGGCGGCGGTGGTTGTTAGCTCGTTTGTGGGCCTGACGGCTTTTCGGTCCGCCGCGCCCGCCGAGGCGCCCAAGTATATGCAGGTCACCACTGTTGAGAGCATTATTCCCGGCGGCCTGGGTCGCTCCAAAGTGATCACGACGCAGGCTGACGGCACCCAGACGCAGGAAGACCTCGAAAACTTTTACTCCCTGGTCGGTATCAACTTCGGGAATATCCAGAAGAACGAACAGTTTATCGTGGCTCGCCTCAATCAGTTAGAGGCCGATGGCTGGCACCTGCAATCGTCCACGGTGGGCGTCCAAAGCCCGGCCGACACGAAAGGCGGCGGCATTTATATGACCCGCTACCTGTTCAAAAAGTAGGGCCCGCAGCATTACCCGCTTCGGCATCTCGTCGAAGCGGGTATTCATCCCTTCAACCTTCTCACCCTTCAGCCCTCCCCTTTGTCACCTGTCTCCCTTTCGCAGCTTTGCGCCGGTATTGAATTGGCCCTCGAAGCGTCGCTGCCGGATATGTATTGGGTGGTGGCCGAGATCACGGAGTTGACGAGCCACCGCAGCGGCCACGCTTACCTGACGCTGGTGGAAAAAGGACCGCGCGGTGAGCCGGTAGCCCAGGTACGGGCCACGATCTGGGCCGCTCGCTGGGTGCAGGTGGCGCCGCAGTTTGCGCAGGCCACGGGCCAACGTCTGGGGCCGGGGATGCGGGTACTGTTGGCCGTCACCGTCGAGTTTCACGCCCGCTACGGCCTCTCGCTGGAGGTGCGGGCGGTGGATGCCTCGTTCACGGTGGGCGAGCTGGCGCGGGCACGGGCCGAGAGCCTGGCCCGCCTCGACGAAGCCGGCTTGCTAACCCTCAATGCTGCGCTGCCATTGCCACCGGTGGCGCATCGGTTGGCGGTGGTGTCGTCGGCGACGGCTGCTGGCTACCAGGATTTTGTGCAACAACTGGCGGCTTCGCCCTACGCGTTTCGGCTCACGCTTTTCGAGGCCACGATGCAGGGGCCGGATGCGCCCGCGTCGGTGCGGCGGGCACTGACCGGCATCAGCCGCCGGGTGGCTGATTTCGATGCCATCATTGTCATTCGGGGCGGCGGCGCCAAAACCGATCTGCTCGCTTTCGACGACTACGCCCTGGCCGAGGCCCTGGCCCGCGCGCCGCTGCCGGTGCTGACGGGCATCGGCCACGAGCGCGACGAATCGCTGGCTGATCTCGTGGCCCACACTGCCTTCAAGACCCCCACCGCCGTCGCCGCTTTTTTGATCGACCATTCCGCCGAAGCCGAAAGCCACCTGCTGGCCTATGCCGAGCGCCTGCGCGCCGCCGTAACGGGCCGTTTGCAGGCCGCGCGGCGCGCCCTCGAAGCGCCGCTCGTGCGCCTGCCGCTGCTGTTGCGCGCCCGGCTGGACCGCGAAACCGCCCGCCTGACCCTAGCCGAAGCTCGCACCCACGCCCTCGACCCCGCCCGCCTGCTGGCGCGCGGCTTTACCCTCACCACCCACCCCGATGGGCGTCTCGTGCGCTTCGCCGCCGATCTGGCGCCCGGCGACGAAATCCGCACCGTTTTCGCCGATGGCGAAGTCAGTAGTCGGGTTTTAGGGGGTGGGGTTTAGAGTTTAGGAGTTCAACCTCGCACGTCGCACTTCGCACCCCGCACTTCGCACCTCGCACCATCCCCAATGACCTATACTGCTCTTACGGCTGAACTCGACACGTTGCTTCGGGAACTGGAAGCCGCCGATGTGCCCCTTGATGCCCTCACGCAAAAGGTGCAGCGGTGCTATGCCCTTATTCGCGAGGGACGCGCCCATCTGCGCGCCGCCGAGGAAGCCGTGGCCCAGGTGCTGGAAGCGGAGTGGGAAGCCGATACTCCGGAGTCGCCTGGTAATGTGAGCTGAACGATTCGGGGTGGCCCGGCTCCGTGCTGGTACGGAGCGCAAAATGCCGCCCAGTACGGATAGCGGAAGGGTAGGGGCGAGGCGTTCCTTTGTGGTGTTCGAAAACCACTTTTTCCTCGCCGTTTCCGATGTCCTGTTTTCCCACCGCCGTCCGTTTTTTCGTTGCCATTGCGCTGCTTTTCGTCAGCTACGGCGCCGTCGCGCAGGTTGAAGCAATGCCCGACCCGCGGTTGACGGCGCCCGGCTGCCGACCCGCCGCCGGAGCGCCGGGCACCGTCGTCACGCTCACGGGGCTGGGCCTGGACGAGGCCACCGCCGTCTGGTTTCGGGCCGCGGCGGGCGGGGCGCCGGTGGCGGCACTCAGCTTTTCGGTAGTAGGGCCAAACCGGGTGCGGGCCATCGTCCCGGCCGGGGCCGGGACCGGCGAGGTGGCCGTCAGCACGCCGCAGGGGCGGGTATCGGTCGCCCCGTTTGGCGTCACGACCGATCTGGTCGTCAGCGGCACCACTACAGTGCCGGCCGGTACTTACACTTCGCTTACCGTATTGGCCGACGGCACGGCTACGCTGGCTGGCGCCGTGCTGGTGGCCGGGCCGGTTCGCATCCTGAGCGCCGGTAAACTTCAGGCCAATGGCTGGCCGCTGTACACCGCCACGGCGCCTGTGCTGGAAACCGGGGCAATGCTCCTGACCGCCGAACCCACGCCGGGGGCGCTGCCCGCCGTGGCGGCAGCCGGCAACTGAGCTAACCTCCGTGGTCAGGCCCGCAAACGTGCCACCTGAAACCGATGGTGCGCCACGTGGTCGGCCAGGAACCCCAGCGTCTGATTCAGCGTGAGCCAACCCGCGCGGGGGTGCTGAAAGACCGTCCGCCCCCGGTGCGTGGCGGGCATTGCGGCCACAGCCGCAGCCAGGCGGGTGCGCAGCGCGGCCCACTCGGCGCGCAGGGCTGTCAGGTCGGCGGTCGGTTCGGCGGTTGGCGGCGCGAGGCGGGCGGGAGCCTGAAACCGCCGCTCCGGCTGGTTCAGGACGTAGCGCATCAGCCGGGCGCGAAACCAGTTTTTTAGCCCGGCCGCGGGCAGGTCGGCGGCTGGTCGGGCGGCGGCTTTTTCGAGCAGCGCGGTGATGCCGGTTTCGGCGCCGAGCAGATGCCGGACTACCTGGACGCCGCTCCAGCCGCCATCGGGGGCGGGGCGGTTGGGGGCGGGCAGGGCGGCTACGTCGGCCAGTAGGGCATCGGTGACGGCCGCGAGGCGGGCCAGGGCGGGCGAGTGGGTAGCAGGGGCCATCAGCAGGAAAGGCGCGGGAAAAACCGCGTCAAGTAAAAGTACCGCTCGTCGTCCCTAGTTTTGACGGCTGCGGCTACTCGTCGCGTCGTCACTTGCCTGGGCTACTGGCTTGCTCGCTCCGATTTACTTTTTTACTTTGCCTACCGATCCTTCTCTACCCTCCCTCGTCCCGCGCGTTGCTTGGCGGCGGGCCTTTCACCGCTTCCGTTGGCTGGTACTACCCACCGTATTGAGTGTGGTGTATGCGCTGTATTTACGCGGTAGCGAACTGTTCGACGCCACCTATTGCGGTAGTCAGTACTACGATGCTGGCGATTATTATTCTCTGTCGCAGTCCTTTCACGATGCCACCGGGCGGTTTCAGTTGTTGGCCTTCAACAATACCCTGCGCGGCTACCTCTGGCCCTGGGTGCTGACGCATTTTTATCCGGCGACGGCGGTAGGCACAGCCGCACCAGCCGGTGATGCTTTTATCAAGGCCTTCCGGCCATTAGGCGTGGCGCTGGCTGCACTGCTGTTTGGGTTAGCCGGACCACTGCTCTGGACACGGTTGCGGGGGGCAGCGCCTACTTGGGGGCGGCAGGCTATCTTCGCTGGGCTGGGCTTTGTCTTCTGGCGCGACTATTTCCACTTCGCCCTCAGCGATATGCCCGCCGTGCTGGCCCTGACGCTGGCGCTGGTGCTAGCCCTGGGGCATCGCCCCCGGGTGGTGGAGGCCGCCTTGGCGGGCCTTCTGGTGGCGGCGGCTACCATTATCCGCCCCGTGTTCGTACTCGCAGCGGGAATCTTGCTGGTGGGCGCGGTCTGGCATTGGTGGCGCGAACATCCGGCCCGAACCACTTATCGTCTGGCGCTGCTGGGCGCGTTGGTAGGGGGCGCGGGTGTTGTGCTACTGCCGCAAAGCCTGATAAATCAGCGGTATTACGGGCAGGCCACGCCGCTGGTATTGGGCTGGCTCAACGCTGCGCATCCGCGCTCGCTTTACCTGGACCAGCTCAGCTGGGGTTTGCAGATGCAGAAATACGAAACGTCGGTGGCGCCGGACAGAGGCGCCCAGATGATATACGCCGACCCTGCCGGCCTGGCCGTGCTGCGCGGTACGGGGCTGCCGCAGAACGAATGGGGATTTCCGATTTTTCCGTCTGTATCAAGTTATGTTTATACTCTATTAAAACAATGGCCTGATATGTCTCTGGTTTACGCCCGGCATCTATTCAACGGCCTCGACATCCGGCAGTCTACGCCTTACCTACGACCGTTCAGCCGCTGGGCGCTGGCGCTGGCTGGGTTGAACTACGCGGTGCTATTTGCTGCGCTGCTGGTAGTGGTCTTCGGCCGGCCCGCGTTGGACCCGGGGCGCACCGCCGTGGTGCTGGTGGCCGTGTTGTTGCCAGCCGCCGTCGTGTTACCCACCGCCATCGAAGTGCGGTTTCTGCTGCCGCTACACTTGCTCATTTACGGGTTGGTGGCCTTCGGCTGGCCCAGCCATTGGACGGGGCGTTTCTTCAGGCACCACCCCCGACGCAGCGCGCTGCTACTGGCCGGTGGCGGTTTCGTGTTGTGGTGTTTTCTGCTCTCGGCGGCGGCGAACAGCCACCTCACGGGTGGCAATGGGCTGTTGGCGCCGTGATGGAGGTATTTTTCAGCCAAGCTGTTACGGATGTTGGGGCGTCGGGAGTCGGAGTCGGGCAAGTTGTGCCCGCGCTGTCGTTGCAGCGGCTAGTGCAGCGGCTGCCGGCGCGCACACTGCTGGACCGGCTTCGTCCTATACCCGTCGCGAAGTCGGCTGCGAGAGAAGCCCCGACTCAGTCCTAATGTTTACCCAGTGGCGTTGCAACTGACCGATGCGGAACGGCAGACCTTACGCGGGTTGCAACGGCAACACCGCGACGGGCCCAGGTATGTGAAGGTGACGGTCCTTTTACTGCTCGACAAAGGCCGTTCGGTGCCGTACATCGCCGACGATCTGGGCCTGGACCCGGCGACAGTCTACCGCTACGCGGCCGCGTATCAAACCCAAGGGTTAGCGAGCTATCTAGCCCCCGAAACACAAACGGGCGGCGATTTGACCAGCGCCCAACTCGGTCGGCTGTGTCGGGAGCTAGACGCGCACTTGTACCCCGACTGCCGTTCCATCCGCGACTGGGTCACGGCCACCTGCAGCGTGACCTACTCGATTTCGGGCCTGACGGACTTGCGGCACCGACTGGGCTACACCTGTAACCGTACCACGGCGGTGCCCTGTGAGGCGAAGGCGGCTTTTTAGCCGACAAGCTGGTGTCGCTGCTGGCCCAGGCTGAAGCGGGGGAGGCGGTCGTTTATTTCGCCGACGCCGCCCACCCTACCTACAACACGCGCGCCACTTACGTTTGGACGCAACGGGCACAAGAACGCCCCCTGGCGACGGTCAGCGGGCGGGAACGGGTAAATCTGAATGCAGCCCTTAATGCGGTGGTGCCGACGCAGCTGCATCTGGACGAAACCGCCCACGTGAATG
Organism: Hymenobacteraceae bacterium; assembly: GCA_031426455.1. Lineage (GTDB taxonomy): Bacteria > Bacteroidota > Bacteroidia > Cytophagales > Hymenobacteraceae > JANNMJ01. The sequence goes on from JANPLI010000200.1 coordinate 43,975, forward strand.
ATCAATGCGCGCAACGGCTCGACGAAAAGCTGCTCGTGGCCCATTCCGAAGGCCCGATTTACGTCGTCTGCGACAACGCCCGCTACTACCAAAACAAGGAATTAAGTGGTCGACCAAAAGTTAGCCAGCATTTTTATCAACAGACGATATGTGCCTTGGATAGCAAAATCAGCCTGGGTTTGGCCTCTGCGAAACCCTGCGTACCCTGGGAGCCATTTTACCGGCTACTCGTTAATATGCAATTGATTTCAAAAGGTCGCAGAATTTGTGGCTGACCACTTAGCCGCCTAGCTGGCTGATAAGCGGCTCGTGCAGGTCTTTTTGTTACCATATTATTTAAATTTTAATATATTATTTTTTAAGTTTTTTTAATAATATAATTAATACGTGATTTTATCGCATCAAAGGGGCCTTCAAGAACGCTGTCCTCTCTTTTTTCAACCGACTCAACGAGTACGGACCCCAACTCACGTCCCTACTAACCCGGAATTTTCACATCCTCGGCGCGCAACCTGCTTCGTGACGGGTATAACTTTGCGATAATATCAAGACCGTGATTGCGCCTGATGCAACTTCTTTTTCTGTCGATACGCCGTTTAAGTCAGCGCCCGTTGGTTGTGCTGCCGCTGTCGGTGATGGTGCTTTATGCGTTGTACCTGCCGTTAGCCGGTTATGGTGAACAGCTGTTTGACTCTTCCGGCTATTGGGGCTTGGGGTGGAGCTTTATTCGGCAGCGCCGCTTCCACCTGCTGTACTTCGATAACCCCCTGCGTGGCTACCTGTGGCCCTTGGTGCTGCTGATTTACCGTTTGGTGCTCAGGGCCTTGCATATGAAAGGGGTCGAAATGATACCAATGGGGGTGGGGCTAGCCACAGCGCTTTGGGGCGGTGTGCTGCCGGCGTTGTGGCGGTCAGTGCAGCCAGACGCCGACCCCTATGCGTCTGCCGGGAGCGTCCCTTTGGCAACCACTATCCCGCCGGTTGCTGCTTGGCGTCACCTGATCTTGGTGGGGCTGGGCTTTGCGTTTTGGCGTGGCTATTTTGCCTTTGCGCTGTCGGATGTGCCGAGCTTGTTGGCGATACTGGGTGCCTTGCTGCTCATCTTCGCCATGGCTACCCGCCGGCTGCCCGCCGGTTGGGCCTTGCTGGCTGGGGGGCTGGCTGCCGCCGCCGTCAACATTCGGCCGGTGTTCCTGCTCAGTACCGGATTTTTGCTTGGTGCTGCCGCCTGGGAGTGGCTGCGCGCCTATGGGAGGCGGGCCGCTGCGGTGCGCCTTTGCCTTTTCGCCGTCGGAATGGGGCTGGTCGTTGTGCCCCAGTGGGGGATTAATCAGCAGCGATTCGGCGTCAGTACCCCTTTAGTGCTGGGATGGCAAACTAATACGACTGGCTGCTCGCTCTACCTCGATCAACTCAGCTGGGGGTTGGGTACGCAACGTTATGAGACATCAACCGAAGCCAACCGCTCGGCGCAGATGTTTTTCGGCGATCCCGCCGGACAGGCTATTGCCGACGCCGAACACATCGTCAGCAAGCCGAGTATATCATGCGTTGGATTTAAAACAACTGCGCAGGTGCTGGCCGTATTTGGCCGGCATTGGCCGGCATTGGTACCCCTTTACGCGCGTCACGTCTTCAATGGTCTGGACCAACATCAGCCGATGCCTTATTTGGAGAAGCTTCGGCCCCAAGCACTGCTGTTGATGGCACTCAATTATAGCCTTTGGTTTGCGCTGGTTCTGTTGCTCTGGCGTGGGCGCCTGGGGCAACGCCTGCTCCGGCGGCGCGCCTTGGTCGTGCTGCTCGTACTGCTGGTTCCGTGCGCAGCCGTGGTGCCTACCGCCATTGAGCCGCGCTTTCTGTTGCCAGCGCACGTGCTGGCATACACGACGCTGGCTTACGGCTGGCCCGCCACCTGGACCTTGCGCGCTGGCTGGGCGCACCGCCTGCGCCTCCCCGTGCTAGTGGCTTACGTGGGCTGGTTAGTAGGGTGTTTTGCGCTGGCGAACGACGTGTACAGCCACCTGAACGGCTGGCCTCCCCTGAAGGCGCTGCTACTTAACTGACGGCAGGCGGCCTCCGGGGGGCTTGGCCCCGTTCCTGCTTCCGGTGCGTACTCTGTTCTGTTATGTTCTGTCCTGTCAGCGTCTCCTGCATGCTCTAGTGTCTATTTCATCGGGTTGGTTTGCTCCCCGCCTGCTGCTGCCGCTGGCGGTCTTCGTTCTGTACGCGCTCTACCTTCCCTTTACGGGTTACACGGATCAGTATTTCGACGCTGCCGATTACTGGAAACTGCCCCGCCGGTTCTACGACGGCGACGGGCACTTTCAACTCCTCCACCACGCCCATTCGCTGCGCGGCTACGTCTGGCCGTTGATGCTGGCGGCGTATCAGACGGCGCTGCGGTGGGTATGGCCCGCGGCGTCCACGTTCCGGCCGTTGGGGGCGCTGCTGGCGGCGGCGCTCTGGGGCGGGGTGCTGCCAGCACTCTGGCGGGCGGTAGGTGGGAAAATCGCGCCGGCCGAAGCGGCCGCGCGCCACGCCGTGCTGGTAGGGCTGGGCTTTTTGTTTTGGCGCGATTACTTCGACTTCGCCCTCGCCGACGTGCCCGGCCTGCTGGCTCTGCTCACCGCCTTAACGCTGGTGCTGCGTACCGAAGCGCCCCACCACCACCCTTCCACCTCACCCCCCCACCACTTCACCACTTGGCTACTAGCCGGTGCGTTGGCGGGCGCGGCGCTCAATATCCGGCCGGTTTTTGCCCTGAGTGCGGGGCTCCTGCTGCTGGGCACCGTCTGGGAAGGGGCGCGCTCCGGGGGCGGGCGGGTGGCAGCGCGGGTACTACTCTTCGGGCTGGGCGTCGGGCTGGTGCTGGCGCCGCAGTTCATCAGCAACTTACGCCACTTTCAGCGGGCCACGCCACTAGTGCTGGGGCAGGTGGTGGCGGGCCGGTCGTGCTCGCTGTACCTCGACCAACTGGGCTGGGGCCTGGGCACCCAACGCTACGAAACCGGCCTCGTGCCGGGGCACCCCTACGGCCTGGCCTACGCCGACCCGGTGGGCCAGGCGATCCTCGACCAGGAGGGCATCCGGAGTCGGGTAGGGGGCACCTGCGAAGGGTTTGCTTCCGCCGAACAGGCCCTGACGGTGCTGGCCCGCCACGCCCCCGCGCTGGTGCCGCTCTACGCCCGGCACCTTTTCAACGGCCTCGACCTGCGCCAGCCGACGCCCTTTCTGCGTCCGTTTCGCTGGCCGACGTTCCCGCTGATGGCGCTGAATTACACGGTCTGGTTTGCCCTCGGCCTGCTGCTCTGGCGCGGGCGCCTGGGGCAACGACTGGCGCGGCGCCGCGCCGGGTTGGCCCTGGTGGTGCTACTGGCGCCGTGCTTGCTGGCCGTGCCCACGGCCATCGAACCGCGCTTTCTGTTGCCGTTACATTTGCTGGCCTACACGGCGTTGGCCTACGGCTGGCCCGCGCACTGGACGCTGCGCTACGCCGCTGCGCACCCCCGGCAGTGGCCCCTGCTGCTGGCCTACAGCCTGTTCCTGATGGGCTGCTTCGCGCTGGCGGCCCACATCTACGGCCACCTGACGGGCTGGCCCCCGCTGGGGGAATTGCTGCGCGGCGGGGGAACAAAAGGCTGAAAACGCACTATCGCCCTCTATTCAGCAAAACGCCCCGCACGGAAGCAAATCCGAGCGGGGCACTCTACAAATTAACGAAAAACGATCAACGAAAAACGATCAACGAGAAACATACATCACGTCTTTCACCGCCCGCACCGTGCGCGCCACGTTGGGCAGCGCCGCTTCGATGAGCGTCGGGGCGTAGGGCAGGGGCACATCCTGCGACGTGATCCGGATCACCGGCGCATCGAGGTAGTCGAAGGCCGTGCGTTGCACCTGGTAGGCAATCTCGCCGCTGATCGAGGCCAGCGGCCAAGCTTCTTCCACCACCACCAGGCGGTTCGTCTTCTTCACCGACTGCACGATGGCGTTGTAGTCAATCGGGCGTACCGAACGTAGGTCGATCACTTCTGCCGAAATGCCTTCGCGCTGGAGCTCTTCAGCCGCCAGCAGGGCCACTTTCATCATTTTGCCGAAGCTGACAATGGTGACCTGATGCCCCTCGCGTACGGTTTTGGCCTGGCCAATCGGAATCAGGTACTCGCCGTCGGGCACTTCGCCCTTGTCGCCGTACATCAGCTCCGACTCCATAAAGATCACCGGGTCCTCGTCGCGGATGGCGGTCTTGAGCAGCCCTTTCGCATCGGCGGGGTTGCTGGGCACCACCACTTTCAGGCCGGGGCAGTTGGCGTACCAGTTCTCGAAGTTCTGCGAGTGCTGGCTCGAGAGCATCCCCGCGTTGCCGGTCGGCCCCCGGAACACCATCGGCGCGCCGTACTGCCCACCCGACATCGACATCAGCTTCGCCGCCGAGTTGATCACCTGATCAATCGCCACGAGCGAGAAGTTGAACGTCATAAACTCGATGATCGGCCGCAGCCCGTTCATCGCCGCGCCCACGCCGATGCCGGCAAAGCCGAGTTCGGCGATCGGAGTGTCGATGACGCGCTTGGCGCCGAATTCGGCCAGCATTCCCTGGCTCACTTTGTAGGCGCCGTCGTATTCGGCTACTTCTTCGCCCATCAGGAAGACGCGCTCATCGCGGCGCATCTCCTCACTCATCGCTTCGCGCAGTGCCTCACGGAACTGCAGGGTTCGCATTGCCATCGCAATCGGTCGGGTATTCGTGAAAATTGGAAGTCGCAAAGGTAGGCAACCGGGGCGCCGGCTACCTACGGGCGCTTCACCCGGTAATGCGATTGCACCAGGCCCTCCGCGTACGTGGTGGTCGTGAGGTGTTCCAGCGCCAAATCGTGCGGCAATAGGCCGAAAAGGGGGATTCCCGCGCCCAGCAGCACCGGCACGCGCGTCAGGATTAACTCATCGACCAGGTTCGCCGCGAGAAAGCGCTGGATCGTCAGCCCGCCGTCGAGGTAGATTTTCCGGACGCCTTCTGCCGCAAATTGCGCCAGCAATGCGGCCGGTTCAGCATTTCGGGCTTCCACCCGCGCGCCGAAGGCCGTCGGGACCGTCAGCGGGCGCGTGGTCAGCACCACCACCCGCTGGTCGGCGTAAGGCCACTCGCCGAAGGAGCAAACCACATCGAACGTGTTGCGGCCCATCACCAGCACTTCGACGGTGGCCATAAAAGCGGCGTACCCGTAGTCCTCCCCACTCGCCGAGGGCGGCGGCAGCCAGTCGAGAGCGCCATTGGGGCGGGCAATGAAACCGTCGAGCGACGTGGCGATATAAACAGCGGTAGTGGGCAGGGCAGGCATCAGTGGCAAAAATAGGCGCTGGCCGAGGCCTGCGGGCGGGGGCTGCGTGAAATGGGGGAGCCGCAAATGCTGGGTAATAAAGCCGGGCAGCCGGGGCGCGGACCACCCCGCCCGTGGCCGTAATTGCGGCAGATGCGGCAATCGGGCTTATACTTGCCCTGCGGCGCCGTGGCCGTTACGCTGAACCTACCTGCTGATGATTCCTTCCGCCGATGCCGAGCGCCAGCTCATTTTGCGTCAATACCGCCGGTTGCTGCGCACGGCCAAGCCTTTTTTGAAGGACGGCGACGCCCGTACCATCAAGCGGGCGTTCAATCTGTCGCTGGAAGCGCACCAGGAAATGCGCCGCAAGTCGGGCGAGCCGTATATTCTGCACCCGCTGGCCGTGGCGCAGATCGTGGTCGAGGAGATTGGTTTGGGCACCACGTCCATCGTGGCGGCGCTGCTGCACGATGTGGTGGAGGATACCGAAGCCGAGGTGGCTGATATCGAGCGCCAGTTCGGCCCGAAGGTGGCGCGCATCGTGGACGGGCTGACCAAAATCAGCGGCGCCTTCGAATACGGCACGTCGCAGCAGGCGGAAAACTTCCGCAAGATGCTGCTCACGCTCTCCGACGATGTGCGGGTGGTGCTGATCAAGATCGCCGACCGGCTGCACAATATGCGGACCCTGGAGTCGATGCCGCGCGACAAGCAGCTTAAGATCGCCGCCGAAACCGTGTACCTGTACGCGCCGCTGGCGCACCGGCTGGGCCTCTACACGATCAAGAGCGAGCTGGAAGACCTGCACCTCAAGATCACGGACCCGGAAACGTACAACGCTATTTTCAACCGCATCCGGCAGTCGCAGGCAGCGCGGGCGCGGCTGATTCGCGATTTTACGGCACCGCTGGAAGACGAAATCCGCCGTCAGGGCTTTCGCTTTGAGGTGAAGGGGCGGCCCAAATCGGTGAGTTCGGTGCTGCGTAAGATGCGGAAGCAGAACATCCCGTTCGATGAGGTGTACGACCTCTTCGCCATCCGCATCATTCTCGACGTGCCGCCGGAAGACGAGAAAATGGCGTGTTGGCAGGTGTATTCGGTGGTGACGGACTTTTATCAGCCCAACCCCGACCGCCTGCGCGATTGGGTTTCGACCCCCAAAAGCAACGGCTACGAAAGCTTGCACACCACCGTGATGAGTTCGGTGGGGCAGTGGGTGGAAGTGCAGATCCGGAGCCGCCGGATGGACGATATCGCCGAAAAAGGGTACGCCGCGCACTGGAAATACAAGGACGCCGGACAGTCGGCGCCCGACACGGGGCTCGAGCAGTGGATTGCCACCGTGCGCTCAGTGCTGGAAAACAACGACGCCACGGCCCTGGAATTCGTCAGCGAGTTCCGCCGCAACTTCTTCGCCGAGGAAGTGTACGTCTTCACGCCCAAAGGCAAACTGCTGACGCTGCCCGGCCACGCCACGGTGCTGGACTTTGCCTTCGAGATTCACTCCCAGATCGGGCTGCAAACCATCGGCGCGAAGGTCAACCAGAAGCTCGTGCCGCTCTCGCACGAATTGCAGAACGGCGACCAGGTGCAGATTCTGACCTCCAAAACCCAGAAACCCGCCGAAGATTGGCTGCTGTACGCCATCACGCCCAGGGCGCGCGCCCGAATCCGGGAGTTCCTGCGCGACGAGCGCAAGCAGAAAACCGAAGAAGGTCGGCTGCTCGTGGAAGCCCGCCTGCGGGAGTTGGGCATCGAGCCAACCCGCGCCAATCTGGGCCGGCTGCTGACTTATTTCCAGGTTTTCAGCCTGCCGGAACTGTATTACCGCCTCGCCACGGGGCAGTTGGAAAGCACCGAGCTGGTGCCGGTCATTTTCGACGCTACCCAGCCGCTGCCCAAAACGCCACTCCTGATTCAGCCCAACGCCTTCGACCAGAAAGTGCAGCAACTGCGCGGCCAAAGCTCCGACGAGCTGGTGATCTCCGAAACTATCCCGCTTCAGTATCAGCTTGCTACGTGCTGCAACCCGATTCCCGGCGACGATGTGTTCGGCTTCGAGTCGCCCAATAAAGAAGGCATCATCATCCACCGCACTACCTGCCCGAAAGCCACCGAACTAATGGCCTCGCACGGCAACCGGATTGTGAAAACGAAATGGACCGACCAGCAGGAACTGGCCTTCCTGGCCGGGCTACGGATTCAGGGGTCCGACCGCGTGGGCCTCGTCTCGGACGTGACGCGCATCATTTCGACGGCGCTGAAGGTGAATATGCGGTCCATCACCGTCGATTCCAACGACGGCCTGTTCGAAGGCAAGATCGTGGTTTACGTGAACGACACCGCTCACCTCGACCGCCTGATTCAGCGCCTCCAGCGTGTGGAAGGTGTTTTGCTGGTCGAGCGGTTCGAGTCGTAGCACCGTTTGCGCGGGCTTCCCAGACCATATGAAATGAATGGCCGGTGCTTTTGAAACGGTGCGCCGCGCCGCTGGTCTCGTGTTGCCTAATCCGCAGGTGCCCTGCCCGCACCCGCCGGGTCGCCGTAAGTTTGCTCGCCCGCCCGGCACAAGGCGCCGGGTTTGGTAGTTCTGGCGTTATGCCCATCCTCGACCAACAGCGTTTCGCCGAAGTCCGCAAAATCTTCACGGCTTATCTGGAGCGCAAAAACCTGCGCCGGACGTCGGAACGCTACGCGATTCTGGAAGAAATTTATTCCCTCGACGGCCACTTCGACGTGGAGGCGCTGTATGCAGGCCTGAAGAACAAGAATTTCCAGCTCAGTCGCGCCACCGTCTATAATACGCTCGACCTGCTGGTGGAAACCGATTTGGTGGGCCGCCGCCAGTTCGGCCGCAACCTTGCGCACTACGAGAAGACCTATGGTTACCGCCAGCACGACCACGTAATCTGCACGGAATGCCATAAAGTGGTAGAATTCTGCGACCCCCGCATCCACGTCATCCAAACGATGGTAGGCGAATTGCTCAACTTCACAATTCAGCACCACTCGCTCAATCTTTATGGTATCTGCGGCGATTGCCAATCGCGGCAGGCGGCGCCAGTCGTGGCTCCTGATGCGGACGCCGACACTCCGGCGGGATCCTTGCCCAGCCACCTGCCTTCTGCCATTCGCTAACCTCGCCTGATGCCGTTTACCACCGAAGCCAGTACCCACGACGGCCTACTTTACCTGAAACTGACCGGCGACCTGCTTGGCGATACCGATTCCAACGCGCTGCTGCGGCTGGCTGATGAGGCCATCGCGGCCGGTACCCATCGCGCCGTCGCCGATCTGCACGAAGTCCGGTTTCTAAATTCCAGCGGCCTGACCGTCCTCATCGGCCTGCTGACGCGCTTCCGCAACGCCGGCGGCGAGTTGGTGCTGGCCGCTCCCTCACGTGATCTGCGGAAGCTGCTCGTCATCACCCGGCTCGAAGCCATTTTTACGCTGACCGAAACGATGGAAGCGGCAGCAGACCAACTGCGGGCTTTAGCTGACTAAGAACGGACAACCAGAAACCAGAAACAAGCAACCACAAACACCCCAATGGTAGATGTATTGGTAGGCCTCCAGTGGGGCGATGAAGGCAAAGGCAAAATTGTTGATGTCCTGGCCCCGCGTTACGATATCGTGGCCCGCTTCCAGGGTGGCCCCAATGCCGGCCACACCCTCGAATTCAACGGCCATAAGCACGTACTGCACCAGATTCCGTCCGGCATCTTCCGCGAAAAGGTGCTGAACGTCATCGGTAACGGCGTCGTCCTTGACCCCGTGATTCTGCGGCAGGAAATCGAGAAGCTGGCGGGCCTGGGAGTGGATGCTACGCAGAACCTCGTCATTTCCCGGCGCGCGCAACTCATTCTCCCGTCGCACAAGCTGGTCGATAAAGCCTCCGAAGAAAGCCTGGGAGCCGATAAGATCGGTTCCACGCTCAAAGGCATCAGTCCTACCTACCAGGATAAAACCGGCCGTCTGGGCCTGCGGGTTGGCGATGTCCTTGCCGCCGATTTCGATTCACGCTATCGCGAAGCCCTACTCCGCCACCGCAGCCTGATTTCCTTCCACGGCGGCCAGATCGACGAAGCGCAGCTGGCCCAGCTCGAAGAAGCCTTCTTCAGCGCCGTCGAATACCTGCGGACGTTGCGGCTGGCCGATACCGAATTCCTACTCAACGACGCCATCACCAATGGCCAGCGCATCCTGGCCGAAGGCGCGCAGGGTTCGCTGCTCGACATCGACTTCGGCACGTACCCATTCGTCACGTCCAGCACAACGCTGGCGGCGGGCGCCTGCACCGGCCTGGGAGTGGCACCGCGCCGCATCGGCGAGGTCATCGGCGTCTTCAAAGCCTACTGCACCCGCGTCGGCAGTGGCCCGTTCCCTACCGAGCTGCTTGACGCAACCGGCGAACGCCTCCGCCAACAAGGCCGCGAATTCGGTTCGACCACCGGCCGGCCACGCCGCTGCGGCTGGCTCGACCTGCCGCTGCTCAAATACGCCGCGATGCTCAACGGCGTCAGCGAGCTGTGTATGATGAAGGCCGACGTACTCGACGACTTCGCTGAAATTCCCGTCTGCACGGCACATCCGGCTGAGCATTCCGGCGGCGCGCTTACCTACGATACCTTGCCCGGCTGGGCCACGAATTCGCGTGCCGCGACCACTTATGAGGCGCTGCCCGCGGCGCTACATACTTACGTGGACTACATCGAAGCTGCCACTGCCCTGCCTATCCGTACTGTAAGCGTGGGGCCCGATCGGGTCAGTACGTTGGAACGCCGGGCCTAAGCGCGACGTCGGACACGAGATGTCGGACACGAGATACTGTTACTGTAGAGAACCAGCTTTGACGCTTGGCTGAGCGTCTGCAAGCGCTCAGGATACATTGCGGCTTTATGTAGCCTGACGACACAAGAAATGGCTTTTGATGCGCCAGGGTTTGGTGCCAGGCGGAATTCTTTTAGCCCTCAAGGCCATTAGGCGATATCCCCATTACCCTCCTTCTCAAGTAGGTAAGCAGTGAACCGAAACAGGGGAGTACCCGCCACCGAAAATAACTTTCGCAGAACCTTGCGCGGGCTGAAATGCGTTTGGTACCTTTGCACCCCCAACGCAAACGGCGTGGGTTTGAACCCGCTGGATGGGGCCAAAAAATAAAGATGACGGTGCGCTTGGAGATTCCAAAAAGCTGTCAGACATTTGCAGCCCGAAACAGAAAAACGCCCTCAGTAACCGACTGAAGCGAGAATCGATGAGAAGTCGGGACGAACCCAGAGCGAGTAGAGAGCGAAAATTTTTTCGCAAAAACTTGCAGAAGCCGAAAGTCGTCGTACCTTTGCACCCCCAAACAGAAAGGGGCTGCTGAAAGCGAAAGCCGAAAGCAAAACTGCCACACTCAAACGGAGTGTGGCGCACCCACGAAAACGGCCGCAAGGCGTTCATCGTGAGACGTTCTTTGAATAGCAGGAATGAGTAATTGTAGACCTTAAAAGCGGTCGACTGTGGAAACATTAATTTGTCCCGCAGTACGAACGCAGGTAAGCAGACCACAATATAATTTGAGCAGACGGCTCTTGTAAGCATACAACATCGGCCGATTAACTTCGGCCAAAAAAATCTTACAATGGAGAGTTTGATCCTGGCTCAGGATGAACGCTAGCGGCAGGCCTAATACATGCAAGTCGAAGGGGCGGTAGTAATACTGTCACTGGCGCACGGGTGCGGAACACGTTTGGAATCTGCCTCATAT
>JANPLI010000201.1:0-9347 GCA_031426455.1 Hymenobacteraceae bacterium
CCCCCGGCCGGTGCGGGGCCCCCCCCCCCCCCCCCCCCCCGGCCGTGCCGGGATTTGAATGCGCTTACCCGGCCCGGTTCCTTACCGCCCGATCACGAGCCAGTTGGTTCCATCGCTCTGAATTTGGAGGCGCGTGGTGGCCGGAAAGGCGTTCAGCCCTGAGGCGAAATTGGTATTGGTGAGGTCATCATAAACCTGCCCGCCGCCGGTGACGCTCAGCGTGAAAGCGCCCAGGCCGTTGGAGTTGATGATGACGTAGATGCGCCGCGTACAGGTATTGGCGTTCGGCAGTGTGATGGTGTTACAGCCCCCGAACCGCCGCACGGTATAGTGGGTGGCGTCGAGGGTCGTATTGGCACTCAGGGTCGTATAGCCTTTCGCCACCGAACCCGAAACGTCGATGCTCGCCACGGCCGGAGCGTTGGTGGCATTCAGATCGCCGTTGACGTCGGCCGTCACGAGGCGGGTGCCAGTGCCGCCCAGCGACGATAACCGCACGTTCGGGGTACCCGCCGTGCCGGCCACGTGAAAGCGCCGGTCCGGCGCGCCCGTGCCAATGCCCACATTCACCGAGTTGTTGCCTAACACGAAGGCATTCAGGGCCGTGGCAATGGCGCCATTGCCGATGGCCGTGCAGTTGGTGAGGGCCTGAAAAGCGATATCGGCGCCGTTGCCGACAAGCGTGTTATTCGACCCGGCAATACACGTAATGCCGGCGCCGCTGCCCACCATCACGTTGCCGTTGGCGCCCGTGATGGCATTGCCCGCGTTGTAGCCCAGCAGCACGTTGTCGCCGCCGGCTATCAAGCCGCCGCCCGCCAGGGCGCCGAGCGTGGTGTTGCGGTCACCGACGGCGCTCCCGCCCGACTGCCCCCCCACGAACGTGTTGTTGGCGCCGCCTGTCATCGAAGTCCCGTTACCACGGCCGATGAACGTGTTGCGGAAGCCGGTGGTCAGATTGCTACCCGCGTTGGAGCCTACCAGTACGTTGGTGGAGCCGGTGGTCAGGCTATAGCCCGCATCCGTTCCGAAGATGGTATTATCGGTCCCCGTGGCGGTGGTGTTGAAGGCATTGTTGCCAAAGCTCGTGCAGCTCTGTTGGATAAATTGATACACGAGGCCACCCGCTTTCAGCCGCAGCCGCTCGACGTTGTTGGTGCGGAACGGCATGTCGAAATTGTCAATCGTGCCGAGCCATCTGAGGGCTCCCACGGTGTTGCCGTCGAGTGCCCAGCCGCCGCCGCCGCCGGGGATGGCCTGCGTGTTGAGGTCGCCATTGGCATCGGCCACCACCATCCGTACCCCCGTGCCGCTCAATGCCCCGAGCCGCACGTTAGGCGTGCCGCCGGTGCCGGCCACGTGGAAACGCTGTAGGGGGCTGGAAACACCGATACCCACATTGACACTGTTGTTGCCCAGCACGAAGGCGTTGGTAGTGCCGGCCACCGCGCCGTTGCCGATGGCCGTGGCGTTGGAGATGGCTGCCGCTCCCACGTTGGTGGCATTGCCGATGAGCGTGTTCTGCGCGCCGGTTTGCAGCGCGGCGCCGGCGGCGGAGCCTACCAGCACATTGGAAGCGCCCGTGGTGATGGCGTTGCCGCTCGATGTGCCGATCAGCACGTTGCCGCCGCCGCTGGTGAGGGTAGCGCCGCTGGTGTAGCCCATCAGCGTATTGGAGGAGCCAATGGTGATGGTGGTGCCGGCATCCGTGCCGAAGATGCTGTTGTTGGTACCACTAGCGGTACCGTTGAACGCGTTGGTGCCCATCGCGGTGCAGCCAGCTTGCAGCGTCTGCCACAGGATGCCGCTCGTTTTCAGGCGCAGCCGCTCCACGCTGTTGGTGCGCAGGGGTAGGTCGAAGTTGTCAATGGTGCCGAGCCATCTGATGGCGCCCACGGTGTTGCCGTCGAGTGCCCAGCCGCCCCCGCCACCGGGGATGGCCTGCGTGTTGAGGTCGCCGTTGGCATCGGCTACCACCATCCGCACACCCGTACCGCCGAGGCTGGTCAGGCGCACGTTAGGGGTGCCGTTGGTGCCGTTGACGTGCAGCCGCTGGGCGGGCGCGTTGATACCGATGCCGACGTTGGCCGACGCATTGCCGAGTACCAGCGCGTTGGTGGCGCCCGCAATGGCGCCGCTGCCAATGGCCGTGGCATTGGAGAAGTTGTTGGCCGAAGCATCAGCCCCCTGCCCGACAAAGGTGTTGTTGGAGCCAGTGGTGTTGGTTGCGCCAGCAGCTTGGCCCAGAAAAGCATTGCTGCCGCCAGACGTAGTGGCGCTGCCCGCATCCAGGCCGAGGCCGACGTTGTTCGTTCCGCCAACAACGGCATCGCCGGCCGTGGCGCCCACGAAGGTGTTGCCCGCTCCCGTAATAGCCGTGCCTGCGTTGTGCCCGACGAGCGTGTTGTTCGCCACCGTCGTGATGGCTGCGCCCGCGCCGTTGCCCACCAGCGTGGTGTTTGTTGCAGAGGTAACGGCGGTAGCGGTGTTGTTGCCGAAGGCCGTGTTCGTAGTAGAGGCCATTGTTTGCCAGACGGCGCCGTTGGTTTTCAGGCGCAGCCGCTCCACGCTGTTGGTGCGGAAGGGCAGCTCGAAGTTGTCAATGGTGCCGAGCCACTTGATGGCGCCCACGGTGTTGCCGTCGAGCGCCCAGCCACCGCCCCCACCAGGGATGGCCTGCGTGTTGAGGTCGCCGTTGGCGTCGGCCACTACCATCCGCACACCCGTACCGCCGAGGCTGGTCAGGCGCACGTTGGGGGTGCCGTTGGTGCCGTTGACGTGCAGCCGCTGGGCAGGGGCCGAGATGCCAATGCCGACGCTTACCGCCGAAGTGCCTAGAATCAGCGAGTTCGACTGGGTGACGGTGGTGCCCGCGCCGATCGCCGTCGCATTCGTCAGGTTCGGCGACGAATCCGTGCCGCTGCCCACCAATGTGTTGCTTGATCCGCCCGTATTAGAAGCACCAGCGGCATTGCCGATAAAGGTATTGCTGGTGCCGCCCGTGGTGGCAGCACCCGTGGAGCGGCCCACAAACGTGTTGAAGTCGGCTGTGCTGAGGGCGCCCGCATTGTCGCCGATGATGGTGTTGCCGAGGCCGCTGACGTTACTCGTCGCCACATCACGGCCCACATACACGTTGTTTGAGCCACCCACGTTCGCCGACCCCGCGTTGGAACCCAGGAAGGTGTTGTTGGAAGCCGTGTTCACCAACCCCGCTGAAAACCCGAGGAACGTATTGCTGGCGCCCGTTGCGTTGGCGCCACCGGCTGCGCGCCCGAGGAAGGTGTTCTGAGCGCCCGACGTGTTGGCGTCGCCCGCATCAGCCCCTAAAAAGGTGTTGGCAGCGGCCGTATTGACAATGCCCGCCCGGTAACCGATGAACGTGCTGCTGGCGTTGCCCGTAACGGCGCCGCCCGCGTCTTTACCCACGAAGGTGTTGTTCGAGCCGGTCGTTACCACATCGCCGGCCCCGCTACCCACGAAGGTGTTGTTATTGGCCGTGTTCGAGGCGCCGCCGCTGTTGCGGCCGATGTAGGTATTGTCGCCGCCGTTGGTGATAGCATCGCCTACGCCATCGCCGACGAGCGTGTTGTTGGTACCTGCCGCCAGTGCGGCGCCTGTGTTATTGCCGAAAGCAGTGTTGCCGGTATTCAGCATCGACTGCCACACAGCGCCATTGGTCTTCAGCCGCAGGCGCTCAACGCTATTGGTGCGCAGGGGCAGGTCGAAATTGTCAACGGTGCCAAGCCATTTGATGGCCCCAACGGTGTTGCCGTCGAGGGTCCAGTCAGAGCCAGCCGCCGGAATGGCTTGGGTGTTAAGGTCACCGTTTGCGTCGGCTACTACTATTCGGCTGCCCGTGCCGCCGAGGCTGCTCAAGCGGATGTTGGGAGTCCCCGCCGTACCCGTGACGTGGAGGCGCCTGGCGGGCGTTGGCGTAGTGCCAATGCCGACGTCGCCAGTTTGGGAGAGGCGCAGCCATTCAGTGCCATTGGCTTTGAATACCACATCCTGCGGATCGGTGGTACCGATAAACTGCGTACCGGCCGTGGTGCCGGCGTTGCCGCCCGTCAGCCACGTATCACCGCCACTAGGGCTGGCAGTCGCCACCAGCTTCACCCAGGCCGGGGTGGCGGGCGTACCGGCGTTGTAGTAGAAGCCCACGCCGCCGGGCATTGCGGTGTTGGTGTTATACACCAGCAGCGCCGTGGCAGGCAGGGTGAGCGGCGCGGCGGCGTTGGCGGCGGTGAGCGCCACGCGCGGCGCCAGCAGCCCTCGAGTGGTAGCCGTCACGTCGAGCGCCGCCGAGGCATCCGGCGACGCCGTGCCGACTCCGGTTTGGGCCAGTGCAGCGACCGGCAGCAAAAAGATGCTCGTGAATAAAATTGGGTAAAATTTTAACATAAGCGAAAAAAATTAATGGCCGTCACGCTTAGTTGGCAACCATTGCCGCGTCTTCGCGTGACCACGTAAGCTACGCAAACATAAACATTTTTTTTGCGTTTTGCAAATCACTGAGCGCCCGCTTGTATGTCGAATTTAATTGTATTGTATTATGTGCTTTAGCAGGGCATTGGGTGCTGTTTCTCGGGATTTGCGCAAGACCTTATCGCGTTTGCTGGTGCGGTGCGATGCCACGCTGCCCTGTTGCTGGGTGCAGGCCGTGGCCGAAATGGTGGCGCGGGCGGCGGGGTAGGGGCGGCGGGGCGCGGGTGTCTCGCCCGTGTGGTGTACACGAACGGCGATCAAATATCGTCGACCTACGGCCTGATAGAAGGCAACATAGGGCGGTGGGCAGGGTAAGGTCGTTCAGGGTGCCGTCGGCTTAGGCCGGTTGCTCGCAAATGGCGGCGTATGACCGAGCCGAAGACGTAAGCCTACGGCCAGTACTAACGGTGAAAAGCGGTAGTGCAGGTTGTCGGGCTGCAGGTCGAATTCGGCGCCAAGCTGGTAAAGTAGCCACAGGTGTGGCGTTAAGCTGTGGTTTATCGTACCGGCGAGTTGGCCGTGCGCCCGCCATATACCAGTGAAGGTGTCGGAGGAGGTCCGGGTAGTTCCGTAAGTATTAGTAGCTTGATGTTGTATTTTATAATGTAGTGCATCGTAATGCACGAAGTTCAGCTTGGCGCTGCCCGTCCATTCCAGGCGCCGGTCGGGGGTGCGGATCCCGATGATGGGCATTACGAAGAAAGAGCGATACCGCGCGACCGCGTGACGGTCAGAGCTATCGTAGGAACCGCCGTTTGACAAAAAGAGGCCGCCGCTACGGGTTTCGTATCGGTAGCCCGTACTGTGGCCATTGCCGGCGCCAACCCCGCCGTATAAGCCTAAAAAAATATGGTCCGAGCGCCAGCGGGTGTAGCCCAAGCTGATTTCACCGGTGCGGAAGCGGTCGCGCCTTTTATCACTGCTGGAATACTGACCTTGTGCGGTGAGTACGATATGGTTCAGCGGAACTACGGCCACCTGCCCACCGATACGGGTCAGATAGCCGGCCAGGCTCGCTTCGGCTGAGCCAGCCTCCGTTAGCGTGGAGGCGTTAGGTGCCAGCGCCACGTAGGTGGGCGTCGCGTTGCGCGTGATGACGGTGCAACTGGTCAGGGTCAATAACACCAATATAATCCCATGCAGCGGACGGCAGCAAATCATTTTTTTCAAGCGGCGCAGGAAAAAGGCGCCGCACAAATGTATGCTGCTTGCAGCATACATTTGTGCGGCAAGCAGCGTAATTAGGGCAAAAGCTCCCGTTTTATGCTCCGTCTGAAGGTAGCCGGTCTCCCAAGCGATGTCAGGCTGCGCGTAGGCGACCCATCACTAGAGCCATCCAAATAGCAACTACATGGCGCGTGGCGGGCAAGCGGGTCTTTCTCGCGCTGACCGACGTGCTGGCCGCGCGGTTAGGTCCAGCGGGGGGCGCTGCGAAAAGCAGTAGAGGCAAAAGTTTGGTTAACAGAGGTTTGTGTTGCTGACTGCTGTTACACAGCACTCGCGTCCCTTCGCTGGAACGTGCGTTCGCCGAGGCAGCGAAAAGGCGTTTCCAGCCCATCCGCAAAGACGCCGCGTACCATCCGTTACCAATAGCGTATCTGCGGCGGGCGGCGATCCAGCTGATAGGCTTTCCCCAGGCGGCAGGTCAGCCCCAGCGTGATGATCAGCGGACGGACCTCAAAAGGCTTGAGGTTGGAGCTGGCATCCAGATCGACGCCGAAGCGGCCCGTCAGGCGCAGGCGCGGGGCCACTTCGGCGCTCAGGCTGCTCACCACCTGCACGTGGGCGCGGGTCGAGCCGCTGCGGTCGGTGAATTCGGTGGTCCGGAAGGTTTGGTAGGAGCCGAAGCCGAGCGAATCGGCCACGTAGCGTTGGTCGGAGCGGGTTTCTGTGAGTTGTAACCGGCTGAACTGCACCGCCGAAACCTTGAGGCCGACGGCGCCTTCCAGCACTCCGGATGGCGAGCGCCAGCCGATCATCGGCAGCACGTACTGTGACGTGAAACGGGTGCGCGAGGCGCGCCCTACGGAATCGCCGGACGAGCCGAAACCGTAGCGGGAGGTATAGCCCTCGGCCCGCCCGCCGCCCGCGCCGGTGCCCATATAGCACGCCAGCAGCACCCCGGACGGGCGCCACGCGTACGTGCCGAAGCCGCCTTCGTAGCTCCAGAAGGCGTCGCGGCCGGCATCGGCGCGGTAGTTATGGACTTGCCCCGTGAGGAGAATATTCGTGGTCGGGGCCACCGCTGCCTGTACCTCGGCGCCGTTACTGCCGATGCTGAAGCCGACATCCGCCGTGCCCACGCCCGGCAGCGTGGGCAGGTTGGCGGCTGGCGCCACGTAGGACGGCGTGGCGTTGAACACCGTGCAGGCGGGGGCGCCTATCAGCAGCGCCAGTAATGCAACTGACTGGAAAATGGAACGGCGGCAGGCGTGAAACGGCATAGGTGGAAGCGGCAGGATGCCCTGAAATTACGGCCGGCCAGCCGTATCGGGGAGCAGCGGCGATGCCGAAGTGGTGCGTTGAGAATCGGCGGCTGGCGGCAGCACCTGGTTCGTGCTGGTGGAAGCAGCGGGGGCCGTGGTATCAGCAGCGGCAGCAGCGGCCTGTTCAAGCACCGAATCAGCCGTTGGCGCGACCAAGGCCGGGGAAAGCGCCGCCGAATCGAGCCGAAAGCCATCGACGCTCTCAACGGAAGCCGGGCTGAGGTTGGCGGCTTCGGTATCAGCAGCTTCCGGGGTTGCCGCGCCGGCGGTTTTCGGTTCCGGCGTAAACACGAAAATGCTCAGTACGACCAGCCCCAGGGCTGCGGCGGTCAGCAGCCAGGGCGCCGGGTGAGGGGAAGGAGCGGGCAGGTCGGCGGGCGGCGGCACGGGGCGGGGCAATGAAAACGGCGTTCGCGCCTCAAACCCGGACGCCTTCCTGATGATAGAGATTCACCAGCACGTCGGCGGCGTAGTCCACGTCGGTTTCGGTGGTGAATTTCGAGAACGAGAACCGCACCGCGCCGCGCGCGGGGTCGCAGCCTAGCGCCGACAGCACGTGCGAGCCTTGCTGCGAGCCACTGGTGCAGGCCGACCCGCCGGAAGCCGATACCTGGTGCAGGTCGAGGCTGAAGAGCAGCATCTCGGTCAGTTCCGAAGGCGGGGTGCTGACACTCAGGACGGTGTAAAGGCTTTCGTCGGCTATTTCCGAGGTGCCGTTGAACGTGATCTCGTCGCCCAGGCCCGCGCGCAGGCGGCCGATCATCCGGTCCTTGAGCGCCTGTACGTGGCGGTGGTGGTCGGCCATATCGCGGTACGCGATTTCCAGCGCCTTGGCCAGCCCGATGATGCCGGCCACGTTTTCGGTGCCGCCGCGCTGGTTACGCTCCTGCGCGCCGCCGTGGATCAGCGGCGCCACCTGCGTGCCCGACTCGGTGAAGAGAAAGCCCACGCCTTTCGGCCCGTGAAATTTGTGCGCCGACCCCACCAAAAAGTGCAGCCCCAGGGTGCGCACATCGTGGCGGTAGTGGCCCATCGTCTGCACCGTATCGGAGTGGAAAATGGCGCCGTGCGCCCGACAAAGCGCCCCCACTTCGGCCAGCGGCAGCAGCGTACCCACTTCGTTGTTGCCGTGCATCAGCGAAACCAGCGCGCCGGGGTGGCGCGTGAGCAGCTCTTCAAGGTGGTCGAGCGCCACGCGCCCCTGGCCGTCGTGCCGGACGTGGTGCAGCGTGAGTTCGCCCCGGTGCGCCAGGCTTTCCAGCGAGTGCAGCACGGCGTGGTGTTCCAGGCCCGTGCTGATGGCGTGGCGGATGCCCAGCGAGCGCGCCGTGGCGATGATGGCGCGGTTGTCGGCCTCGGTGCCGCCGCTGGTGAACGAGATTTCGCCGGGAGCGGCGTTCAGCAGCCCGGCCACCGTCTTACGGGCCTGCTCGACGGCCGCGCGCACCGTGCGCCCGTGCGAATGGGTGCTCGACGGGTTGCCGAACTGTTCGAGCAGGTACGGCGTCATTGCGGCGAACACCTCCGGGTCCAGCGGCGTGGTGGCGGCATTGTCGAGGTAAACCGGGCGCGCAGGAGGGGTCATAAGGCAAAAGAGGAGTTCAGGGGCGATTGGTCCAACAAAAGTACGGCTTTCGGAAATCGGCATCCGGCGCCGGTTATTTGCTTCCGAATGCGGAATCGGATGAAGTTGTTTTTCGTCGGGGCGGGCCTGTTGGCCGGGTTGCCCGGTTGTCAGCGGGCCAGCTACCCGAAATTTCGGGCGGCCGGCAGTGCCGTGCGCGGTCCGGTGGTGGCCGCGCCGGGCAGCGAGCGGCCTGCTAAGACTGCTGCGCCCGCAGTGGTAGTTGTTGGCGATACAGCTGATGATAAGCAGGATACGCCGCTGTTATCCCCGTCCGCTGATACAGTGCGCGCCGTCGGCCCACCGCCGGGGCCCCTGTTGGGGCCGATCGCAAGGCCGAATATCCCCAGCCCGCCACCCCGTCCGCCGCAGGTGGCTCCGCCCGCGCGGCGCGGCTTACGGGTATTGCGCGCGGCTGGCATCGGCTTGGGCATCGGCGCGGGCGGCGCGGCGTTGCTGGCCCTGAGCCTGGGAGCGGCGCCGCTGCTGCTGGGCGCAGGCGTGGCGCTGAGCGTCTTGTTCCTGGTCGGCGGCGTGGTGGTGCTGGGGGTGCGGAAGCTGCTGAGGCTACCGTAGCGCCGTTTCAGATGAGAAACACCAACGCTCTTACCGGGAGATGGACGGATGATTCTGAGACGGCTTCGTGCGGACCCGAAGGGGCTATCGTTCGGTAGCCAAGGTGTTTTTTAGGGGTAACAGGCGGTCCCGAAGGTGAACTGACTTGTCAACTTAGCGCACAAATCATTCTT
>JANPLI010000202.1:0-16016 GCA_031426455.1 Hymenobacteraceae bacterium
CGGGCTGCGTGTTCACGTCGACGCATACGGTGACGATCAACGCCCTACCGACCATCGCCATCACGAACCTGAACCCGGCCTACTGCGTCGGTTCCGCTTCGGTTCCGCTGACGGCCACCGTGAACGGCCTCTCGACGGGCGACACCGTGACCTTTACCGTGAACGGCACAGCCGCGACGAGCTTCAACCCCACGACCCTCGCACCTGGCACCTACACGGTGGTAGCCACGGGCACGCTGACGGCTACGGGCTGCGTGAGCACGGCGACGCAAACGGTGACGATCAACGCCCTGCCGACGGTCGCTTTCACGGGGCTGAACCCGGCCTACTGCATCGGTTCGGCTTCGGTGCCGTTGACGGCCACGCTCAACGGCTCGGCGGCGAATGGCACCGTCACTTTCACGGTGAACGGCCAGCCCGCGACGAGCTTCGATCCTTCGACGCTGGCGGCGGGCAACTACACGGTCATCGCCACGGGCACGCTGACGGCCACCGGCTGCGTGGGCACGGTGACGCAGCAAGTCACGATCAACGCCCTGCCGACAGTGGCCTTCACGGGTCTGAACCCCGCTTACTGCGCCGGTTCGGCTTCGGTGCCGCTGGTAGCCACGGTGAACGGTGCAGCGGCGAATGGCACCGTCACTTTCACGGTAAATGGTCAACCCGCGACGAGCTTCGACGCCTCGACGCTGGCGCCGGGCACCTATACCATCGTAGCCACGGGCACGCTGACGGCTACGGGTTGCGTGAACACGACAACGCAAACGGTGACGATCAACGCCCTGCCGACGATTGCCATCACCAACCTGAACCCGGCCTACTGCGTCGGTTCGGCTTCGGTGCCGCTGACGGCCACGGTGAACGGCCTCTCGACGGGCGGTTCGGTGACTTTCACCGTAAACGGCACCGCCGCTACAAGCTTCAATCCCACCACGTTGGTACCGGGCACCTACACGGTGGTGGCGACGGGCACGCTGACGGCTACGGGCTGCGTGAACACGGCGACGCAAACGGTGACGATCAACGCCCTGCCAACGGTCGCTTTCACGGGGCTGAACCCGGCCTACTGCATCGGTTCGGCCTCGGTGCCGCTGACGGCCACGCTCAACGGCGCCGCTACGGGCGGTACGGTGACCTTCACCGTGAACGGCCAGCCCGCGACGAGCTTCGACCCCTCGACGCTGGCGGCGGGCAACTACACGGTCATCGCCACGGGTACGCTGACGGCCACCGGCTGCGTGGGCACGGTGACGCAGCAAGTCACGATCAACGCCCTGCCGACGGTGGCCTTCACGGGCCTGAACCCCGCTTACTGCGCCGGTTCGGCTTCGGTGCCGCTGGCGGCTACGGTAAACGGCTCAGCAGCGAACGGCACCGTCACCTTCACGGTGAACGGCACGGCAGCGACGAGCTTCGACCCCACGACGCTGGCGCCGGGCACTTACACGGTCGAGGCAACCGGTACGCTGACGGCCACCGGGTGTGTGAACACAACGACGCGCACGGTGACCATCAACGCCCTGCCGACGGTGGCCTTCACGGGGCTGCTGCCAGCTTACTGCGCTGACGCCGCTGCTGTACCGCTGACGGCTACCGTAAACGGCGCCACCACGGGCGGCACGGTGACGTTTACGGTGAACGGCACGGCCGCCACGAGCTTCAACCCCACGACCCTCGGCGCGGGTACCTATACCATCATCGCGACGGGCACGTTGACAGCCACCGGCTGCGCGAACACGACCACCCAAACGGTGACGGTGAATCCGCTGCCCGCCCGCCCGGTAGCCGTCACGGGGCCGCCTTCGGTCTGCCCCGGCCTGACGGGCATCACTTACACGGTGGCCTCGCCGGTAGCCGGCGTGACCTACGAATGGACCGTGACCGGCGGTACGCTGAACCCTGCTAACCCGACCGGTCCTTCGGCCGTGGTGGATTTCGGCGCGCCTTCGACCGGTTCGATTCAGGTGGTAGCGATTTCAGCCAGTGGCTGCCGCTCAGCGCCGCTGGCCTACGCGGTGCGCGTAAACCAGGTGCTGCAAACCCAGACGCCGACCGGCACCGCCGCGTTCTGCGTGAACGGCGGGCCGCAGACCTTCCAGATTCCGACCCCGACGCCCGGCTCCACTTACCAGTGGGCACTGACCGGTACGGCCGTGGGCACGATCCAGAGCGGCCAGGGTTCGGGCACCATCGCGGTGGCCTTTACCCAGCCCGGTACGGCCACGCTGGTGGTCACGGAAACCAGCAGCACGCCGCTGGCGAACTGCCTGGGGCAGTCGGCTCCGCTGACGGTGAACGTGCTGGCGGCACCCACTGCTACCCTGACCTTGACGGGCGACACCGCCACCTGCGCTACGGGCGCACCGCTGACGCTGACCGCCATCGGCGGCGGGGTGGGCTCGACGTACACCTTCACGCTGGGCGGGCAGTCCTACACGTCCACCACGCCCGTGCTGACGGTGCCTACGCCGCCCGCCACGGCCGGCGACTACCCAGTTACGATTCAGGAAACTAACGCCGCTGGCTGCACGGGTCCGCTCACGACGCGCACCATTCGCCTGAACGCCGTGCCCGGCACGTTGGCCCTGACGGCCCCCGCCACGGTCTGCGCCGAAGATGCGGGTACGGTGACGCTCGCAGCGGCCAACGGCTTGCCCGGCTCGACCTATCAATGGACGCTGACCGGCGGCACCATCACCAGCGGACAGGGCACGGCCACCATCACAGCAAGTTTCGACGTGACGCAGGGGTCAGCCTCGGTTACGGTCACGGAAACGTCCGCCGTGGGCTGCGTGGGGGCTACTCAGCCCGTCAGCGTGCTGATCGATGCCACCCGCACGTCGATTAGTGCGACTTCGACCCAACTCACCGACCCGACCCGCATTAACCTGACCTATGCCGCCGCTACCACTGGCCCGGTGGGGCAGGCCAGTGTGCAGCGCCGTGTCCTGAATCAGGGGGCTTTCGCCGATGTGGCCACGGTGTCGCTGGCTCCGGGCACGTTCACCGATCCTTCAGCCGACCCCAATACGGCGGCTTACGAGTACCGGCTCCGTGTGCAGAGTGCCTGCGGGCAGGAGCGCCTGAGCAATCTGGGCACCACCACGTGGCTGCAAGCCACCCGCGAGGATGCCACCGGCGCCGTTAACCTGGCCTGGAACGCTTACGCCGGTGCGGGCAACTTCGTCCGGTACGAGGTGCTGCGCCGCACGGGCGGCGTCGCGGGTACTTACAGCGTGATCGAAACGATTACTAATCCGACCGTAACTGCGTTCACGCGCAGCCTGGGGGGCGATGCCTTCGAGCAGATTTTCCGCCTCCGTACCGTCACTTCTGATGCCGGTAGCCCCGGCGGCGAAACCTACTCGAACGAAACCCGCCTGACCTTCACGAACCCGGTGCAGACTTACAACGTCATCACCCCGGACGGCGACGGTTTGAACGACGTCTTCTTCATCGATAACGCGACGCTCTACCCCAACAACGAACTGAAAGTGTTCAGCCGCTGGGGCCGCGAAGTGTTCAGCCAGAAGAACTACGCCAACACCTGGAAAGCCGACGACCTGCCCGCTGGTACGTATTACTACCAGTTCACCACGGCCGACGGTAAGTCCTTCAAGGGCTGGGTGGAAGTGATTCGGTAAAGGATCGACCTCGGGCGCCGCCATCTGACGGCGGCACCTCAGCCAGCTCGTGCCATTCCCCCCCCTGAACCGGGCGGCGTCTTTCCCGGAGGGGAAGGCGCCGCCCGGTTTCGTTTCCTACCTTCGGCGGGATGAATCCTTCACAAGTTGTTTCTGAAACCGCCGCTCCCGTGGCGCCCGGCTGGCGCCGTCCTTCGCCGGCGCTGCTGATTTTCCTGACCTTGGCATTCGCCGTGTTGCTGACGCTGCTGAAAATCAACGAAGCCGGGGCGCCCGGTGCCCATTCGCCGGAGATGCTGCATTGGGTGCGGTGGGCGGGGCTGCTGGCGCTGGCAGTCTGGGCCGCCGGACGGCGTTCGCTCACCACCTGGATCGTGGTCGGGATGCTGACCGGCATCGAAGCGGGCCTCGATTTTCCGCACGCCGCGCAGGGGCTGAAAGTATTCAGCGATGCTTTTCTGCGACTCGTCAAGACTATTATCGCCCCGCTCGTGCTGGGCACCCTGGTGGTGGGTATCGCCGGCCACGCCAACCTCAAGCAGGTAGGGCGTATGGGAGTCAAGGCGCTAATTTACTTCGAGTTGGTTACCACGTTAGCCCTTTTCATCGGTCTCGGCGCCATCAACCTGACCGGCGCGGGCATCGGCATCAAAGCCCCCGAAGCCGCCGCTGATGATCTCGCCAAGCTCGCCACGGCGCCCCAGTCGGCCTCGGAAATCATCCTCCATTCGTTCCCGGAAAACATCGCCAAATCCATCGCCGAAGGGCAGGTTTTGCAGGTCGTGGTGTTTGCGGTGCTGTTTGCCATCGGACTGGCCCAGGTCAGCGAGGAAAAGCGTCGCCCACTGCTGCGCGCCTTCGAGAGTCTGACCGACGTGATGTTCAAGTTCACGGCGCTGGTGATGTACCTGGCACCGCTGGCGGTGGCGGGCGCCATTGCCTACACCGTGGGCAAGCTGGGGCCGGAGCCGTTGCTGAACGCGCTGAAACTTCTGCTGACGCTCTACGGGGCTTTGGTCGTCTTCGTGCTGGCCGTGTTGCTGCCCATCGCGTTGGCGTGGCGGGTGCCGCTGCGTCGTTTCCTGGCAGCGGTGGCCGAACCGGTGGGCATCGCCTTCGCCACCACATCTTCTGAAGCTGCGTTGCCCCGCGCGATGGAAGCAATGGAAAGCCTCGGCGTCCCGCGTCGGGTCGTGGCTTTCGTAATGCCGACCGGTTACTCGTTCAACCTCGACGGCACTACGCTCTACCTCGCGCTGGCAGCCATTTTCGTGGCCCAGGCAGCGGGCGTTTCGATGACGTTCGGCCAGCAACTGATTCTCGTCTTCACGCTGATGCTCACCAGCAAGGGCGTAGCGGGCGTTCCGCGGGCCTCGCTGGTGATTCTGCTCGGCACGGTATCGTCGTTCAACCTGCCCACGTGGCCGGTCTTCATCATCCTCGGCATCGATGCGCTGATGGATATGGCCCGCACCGCCGTTAATGTTCTGGGCAATTGCCTGGCCACCGTAGTGGTGGCGAAGTGGGAAGGGGAGATGGAATAGGCGGATAGCCCGCCGGATGCAGGCGCGTTTTCACCAAAAAGAACGCCCCGTAGTTGGGTAACTACGGGGCGCCAGAAAAAGGGGATGGAGGCAGTGTAGTCAGAGCGAATAAACCGCTTCGAAGTGCCTCGGCTCCGGGTGGAGAAGCCGATGCGGTAGTAAAGATGTGCGGTAGAAGGACCGCTGACGCGGAGTTTTAGCCCAACGGGGCCAGACAGGGTATCAACGGCGTGCATTGGGTAATCAATGCGGCAGGTGCTATGTCCGGAAATAGGGTGAAATGGCCAGAGCGGCGGCCTTGATGGGGGTTGCCGCCGGATCGGGTGCTTCCTCGCCGCGACCTGTCAGACCCCGGAAACTTTGATTTTCAGCTTGCCAGCTCAAAACTTTTCCTTACCTTTGCGCTCCGTTTGCCCAGGCCCACCCGAATGGGGTGGCCAGCGCGGATTGATAGTTCACTCATTATTAGGTAGAATGCCTGGCATCATCGGTAAAAAAATCGGGATGACAAGCCTCTTCACCGCTGACGGCAAGAATGTGCCCGTCACGCTGATCGAAGCTGGTCCCAACTACGTCACGCAGGTAAAAACTGCGGCGACCGACGGCTACTCCGCCGTCCAACTCGGTTTCGGCAAGCGCAAGGCGAGCCGAACCACCAAAGCAATGGCTGGCCATTTTGCCAAAGCCGGGGTCGAGCCGCTCCAGAAGCTGGTCGAGTTCCGCACGGACGACACGGCGTCCTACGTCGCTGGGCAAGCGCTTTCCGCTGACTACTTCACCGCCGGCGATTTCGTCGATGTGGTGGGTACCTCGAAAGGTAAAGGCTTCCAGGGGGTAGTGAAACGCCACAACTTCCAGGGCGTCGGGGGCCAGACCCACGGCCAGCACAACCGCCTTCGCCACCCCGGCTCCATCGGCGCCTGCTCGTGGCCGTCGCGTGTGTTCAAAGGAATGCGGATGGGCGGCCGGATGGGCGGCAACCGCATCAAAGTGCAAAACCTGCAAGTGATGCGGGTGGTGGCTGACAAGAACCTGCTGCTGGTCAGCGGCTCGGTGCCAGGCGCAAAAAACTCTTACGTCTTCATCGAGAAATAGATAGTAACGATGGAAATCTCCGTAGTTGGACTCAACGGGAAGGACACCGGCCGTAAGGTCACCCTCCCGGCTGCCGTATTCGGTGGCGAAATCAATCATCACGCGATGTACCTCGACGTGAAACAGTACCTGGCCAACCAGCGCCAGGGTACGCACAAGTCGAAGGAGCGCGCTGAAATCGCCCGCACGACCAAAAAGCTCAAGAAGCAAAAAGGCACGGGCGGCGCCCGCGCTGGCTCGATGAAGTCGCCGGTGTTCATCGGCGGTGGCCGGGTGTTCGGCCCGCGTCCGCGCGACTATTCGTTCAAGCTCAACAAGAAAGTGAAGCAGTTGGCCCGCTTATCGGCCCTTGCTTCGCTAGCCAAGGACAACAAGGTGCGCGTAGTGGAAAACATCACGATGCCCGCGCCGAAGACCAAAGATCTGGCAGCCATCCTCGGCAACCTTTCGTTGACCGGCCGTAAGGCGCTGATCGTCACCCACGCGGCTGATCCCAACGTGGTGCTGTCGGCTCGTAACATCCAGCGTATCACGCTGGCGACGCCGAGCGCCCTGAACACCCACGACCTGCTGAACACTGACACGCTGCTGCTGTCGGAAACCGGCCTGGTTGCCCTGGAAGCTTTGTACTCCCGCGTTGCTTAACCCCACTTTTCAGTAATGAACCCGACGCACATTTTGAAGCGCCCGATCGTCACCGAAAAGATGACGGGTTTCCACGCCGCTGGCCGCTATGCCTTCGAGGTAGATCGTGCCGCTAACAAGATCGAGATCCGCACCGCCATCGAGAAGCTCTACGGCGTCACCGTCGTAGCCGTGAATACGCTGCGGTACTCGGGCAAGGTCAAGTCGCGCAACACGCGCGGCGGGTCGGTTTCGGGCCGTCGTCCGTCCGGCAAAAAAGCTATCGTAACGCTGAAAGAAGGCGAGGTAATCGACTTCTACAACGGCATCTAAACGAGTTACGGGTTTCGAGTTGCGAGTAGCGGCCCAGCTCAGCTGGCTTTCCCTCGCTCCAACTCGAAACTCGAAACTCGCAACTCGAAACTCGCAACTTCACCCCCAGCCGTAGAACCCTATTATGGCCCTTAAAAAACTTCGTCCTATGACGCCCGGTACGCGCTTTCGCGTGGCACCGGCGTTCGACGAAATCACCGCATCCAAGCCCGAGAAATCGCTGACCGAAGGGTTGTCGAAATCCGGCGGCCGTAATGGCTCGGGCAAAATGACGATGCGCTACACCGGTGGCGGCCACAAGCGCACCTACCGGATCATTGACTTCGCCCGCGCCAAACACGGCATCCCGGCCACGGTCAAAACCATCGAGTACGACCCCAACCGCACGGCGCGTATCGCCCTGCTGTACTACGCCGACGGCGTAAAGGCGTACATCATCGCGCCGGCCGGCCTGACGGTGGGCGCCGTGATCACGAGTGGTCCGGAAGCGCAGCCTGAACTGGGCAACGCGCTGCCCCTGGGCAAGATGCCGCTCGGTACCATCGTTCACAACATCGAGCTGCGGCCCGGTCAGGGTGGCCAGATGGCCCGCTCGGCTGGCACCTACGCTCAGTTGGTGGCCCGCGAAGACCGCTACGCCACGCTGCGCCTGCCTTCGGGCGAGATGCGGATGGTGCTGACAAGCTGCTATGCTACGGTGGGCACCGTCTCGAACGGCGACCATATGAACGTGCGCCTCGGCAAAGCCGGTCGTAACCGTTGGTTGGGTCGTCGTCCCCGCGTTCGCGGTGTGGCAATGAACCCCGTCGATCACCCTATGGGTGGTGGGGAAGGCAAGTCGTCGGGTGGTCACCCGCGCTCGCGTGGCGGTATCTTCTCGAAAGGCCAGAAGACGCGTTCACCGAAGAAGCAATCGGATCAGTATATTGTCAGCCGCAAAGGCAAGAAGTAACAGCTAATGGCACGTTCGCTAAAAAAAGGTCCGTACATTGACTTCCGCCTGGAAAACAAGGTGACGGCAATGGAAACTTCGGGCAAGAAATCGGTCGTCAAGACCTGGTCGCGCCGCTCGATGATTTCCCCCGATTTCGTGGGGTACACGTTCGCCGTCCATAACGGTAATAAGTTCATCCCGGTCTACGTCACGGAAAATATGGTGGGTCACAAACTCGGCGAGTTTGCCCCAACCCGTAACTTCCGTGGTCACACCGCTAAAAAAGACAAAGGCAAGCGCTAATGGAAGCCACCGCAATTCTGCGTAACGTCCCGACCTCGCCGCGCAAGATGCGCCTGGTCGCCACCCTGGTGCGGGGCAAAAGCGTCCAGCTTGCCCTGGGCCTTTTGAAATTTGAACCCTCACAGGGTGCTGGCCGCGTGGAGCAGTTGCTGCTCTCGGCTATCGCCAACTGGAGCCTGAAGCACGAAGGCGAGCGCATCGAAGATGCCGACCTGTTCGTGAAGACGATTCACGTCGATGGAGGCGCGATGATCAAGCGGCTGCGCCCGGCCCCACAAGGCCGGGGGCACCGCATCCGCAAGCGTTCGAACCACATCACGCTGGTCGTCGCTGCCCGCGACGCCAACGACCCGAAGGTGCTCGAAAAGGCTGCTGCTAAAGACGCGGCTGCCGCGCGTCGCGTCAAATACCGTAAAACCGCCGCTTAACCCGCAAAATGGGACAGAAAGTAAACCCGACCGGCTTCCGCCTCGGCGTCATCAAAGGCTGGGAATCCAACTGGTTTGGCGGCCGTGACTTCGCCGAGAAACTCGTCGAAGACGAGAAAATCCGCAAATATATTATGGCGCGCATCCCGAAAGGGGGCATCGCGCGCATCATCATCGAGCGCACGCTCAAGCGCATCACGATCACGATCAACACCGCCCGTCCAGGCGTGGTAATCGGTAAAGGTGGCGCTGAGGTCGATAAGATCAAAGAAGAGCTGAAGAACTTGACGTCGAAAGACGTGCAGATCAACATCTTCGAGATCAAGCGCCCGGAGATCGACGCCAAACTGGTTGGCGAGAGCGTGGCCCAGCAGCTTCAGGCCCGGATTTCGTTCCGTCGCGCGATGAAGATGGCCATTCAGGGTGCAATGCGCGTTGGTGCTGAAGGCATCAAGATTCAGGTGTCGGGCCGTTTGGGCGGCGCCGAGATCGCTCGTACTGAGCAGTACAAAGAAGGTCGTACGCCGCTGCACACGCTGCGCGCTGACATCGACTACGCCCTGTCGGAAGCCCAGACCGTGTACGGTAAAATTGGTATCAAAGTGTGGGTGATGCGCGGTGAAGTGTTTGGTCGTCCCGACCTTTCGCCCAACGTGCAGCTCACGAACCCGGGCGGTGGCTTCGAAGGCCGCCGCAACGACCGCCCCGAGCGCGGCGACCGCAATGATCGTGGCCCGCGCCGTGATCGTGGTGCCGACGGTGGGGGTGGTGCAGGTGGGGACCGTCGCGGTCCCGGTGGTCCTGGCGGCGGTGGTGCGGCAGGTGGCCCAGGTGGCCAGCGCCGTGGCCCTGGCGGTCCGGGAGGCGCCGGTGGAGGCCGTGGTCCGCGTCGTTAGTATTTAGTTGATCGTTGTTGGTTGTTAGTTTATGGTTGTTTAACAGCAGCTACTTACTGACAACCAACCAAGATTAACCATCAATCAAATCAAGGAAACTATGCAGGACGCAGTCGGCTTCTCCTCGCCGCTGTCCTGCCGCTAGCCCTACTCCAACCCATGCTTCAGCCCAAAAGAACTAAATTCCGCAAGATGCAGAAAGGCCGGGTGACCGGTCTCGCATTCCGCGGTTCCACGATTGACTTTGGCTCGTTCGCCATCAAATCGCTGGAAAACTCCTGGATCACGGCCCGCCAGATTGAGGCCGCCCGGATTGCCATGACCCGCGCTATGAAACGCGAAGGTCAGGTCTGGATTCGTATTTTCCCAGACAAGCCGATTACCAAGAAGCCCGCTGAGGTGCGGATGGGTAAAGGCAAAGGCGCCCCGGAATATTGGGTGGCCTGCGTCAAGCCCGGGACGATTATGTTTGAGTCCGATGGCGTGACCCTCGAAGTCGCCCAGGAGTCACTGCGCTTGGCTGCGCAGAAACTGCCGGTGCGCACCAAGTTCGTCGTGCGCCCGGATTACGTCGCTGCCGCTTAACCTGTAATTTCTCCAAACCAAATGAAGAAGTCGGAAATCGCCGCCCTCTCGCTGGAGCAGTTGCAGGCCCAGCTCCAGCAGGCTGAAGCTACAGGCCAAAGCCTGCGCTTCGCCCACGCCATCTCGCCGCTCGAGAACCCGATCCGGTTGCGCGAGCAGCGCAAGATGATCGCCCGTCTCCATACCGCCATCACGGCTCGCAAAGCCGCCTAATTCGTCCTCCGATGCAAGAGCAAGATAACCTGAATCAAGCGCCGGCGGCCGAAGAAGTGAACGCCGTAGTGCCGGCCACTGAGGCCGCTGCTGTGGTAGCGGCCGAGCGCCGTTCCATCGCTTTCACACCGCACCACGAGAAGCGCGACGGCCACGGCCGCAACCTGCGCCGCGAGCGGATTGGCGTGGTGACGTCGAATAAAATGGAGAAGTCCATCGTGGTCCGCGTCGAGACGCGCAAGAAGCACCCGCTGTACGGGAAATTTCTGACGCAATCGACCAAGTTTATGGCCCACGACGAAAAGAACGAGTGCGGCATCGGTGATACCGTCCGCATTCAGGAGACCCGCCCGTTGAGTACCCGCAAGCGGTGGCGTCTGGTGGAAATCGTGGAGCGCGCCAAGTAAAAGTTTATGGTTTTTGGTTAGTGGTTTTTAGGCCAAATGGCTCAAACCAAAAACTAAAAACTAAAAACCAAAAACCAACAAGAAAATGATCCAACAGGAATCCCGTTTGTCGGTAGCCGACAACTCCGGCGCGAAAGAGGTGCTTTGCATCCGCGTTCTGGGTGGCACCGGTAAGAAATACGCCTCGGTCGGCGACAAGATTGTGGTCGCCATCAAGTCGGCCATTCCGTCCGGCAACGCCAAGAAAGGCACCGTGTCGAAGGCGGTAATTGTGCGCACGAAGAAGGAAATCCGTCGTTCCGACGGTTCTTATATCCGTTTCGACGACAACGCTGCCGTGCTGCTCAACAACAACGACGAGCCGCGCGGTACGCGCATCTTCGGGCCAGTGGCCCGCGAGCTGCGTGAGAAGCAGTTTATGAAGATTGTGTCGCTGGCCCCCGAAGTTCTTTAAGCTATCACGACCATGAAAGTTAAAGCATCGCACAAAGCCCATAATGGCCGTGTCCACGTGAAAACGGGCGACACAGTACAGGTAATTGCCGGCGACGACAAAGGCAAATCCGGCGTGGTGAAGGCCGTTGACAACGACCGCAACCGCGTGACCGTGGAAGGCGTGGCGATGGTGTCGAAACACCAAAAGCCGTCGGCCAAAAGCCCGCAGGGCGGGATCGTGAAGCAGGAAGCCACGATTCACGCCTCCAACGTGAAACTCGTGACGGCCGTCCCCCAGGCGCCGCTGCGGGTCCGTAAATCGGAGGTGGCCGCTTCGTAAGAAGTTTTTAGTTTTTGGCTAATTGTTTTTAATGTCTAGCTGTACGGCAAAGCATCACGAACGAAAAACCAAAAACAAACAACCAAAAACATCAACAAAATGGCCCGTCTGAAAGATAAGTATACGAGTGAGGTAATGCCCGCCTTGAAGGAGAAATTCCAGTTCAAGAGCGTCATGCAGGTGCCGCGCATCACCAAGATCTGCATCAACCGCGGTATCGGCGACGCCGTGGCCGACAAGAAGCTGGTCGATAACGGCATCGAAGAACTGACCACGATTTCGGGTCAGAAAGCCGTGCCGACGAAGGCAAAAACTTCCGTCTCGAACTTCAAGCTGCGCGAAGGGATGCCGATTGGCGCCCGCGTGACGCTACGCGGTGAGCGGATGTACGAATTCCTCGACCGCCTGCTGACGGTGGCGCTCCCCCGGGTGCGCGACTTCAAAGGCATCTCTGACAAAGGCTTCGACGGCCGGGGCAACTACACCCTAGGCGTGAAGGAGCAGATCATCTTTCCGGAAATCTCGATCGACAAGATCAAGGGCATTGCCGGAATGGACATTACCTTCGTGACTACGGCCGTCAACGATGAGCAAAGCTACGAGCTGCTCAAAGCGTTCGGGATGCCGTTTACCTCCACCAAGAAAACCGCCTAAGCCCAATGGCTAAAGAATCAGCAAAAGCCCGTGAGCGCAAGCGCCAGGACACGGTAGCCAAATACGCCACCAAGCGCGCTGCCCTGAAAAAAGCCGGCGACTTTGAGGGCCTCGACAAGTTGCCCCGCAATGCCTCGCCCACGCGTCTGCACAACCGCTGCAACCTCACGGGCCGCCCCCGCGGCTACCTGCGCAAGTTCGGCATCAGCCGCAACGTGTTCCGCGAGATGGCACTGGCCGGGAAAATCCCCGGTGTGACGAAAGCTAGCTGGTAAGCTAGCGACGGACGAAAACAAACCGCCCCGGTTTGCATCTGCTTTTAGCAGGTGCGGACCGGGGCGGTTCAATTTTACTTAATGATATTGTGCTGTATCAGTAGCAAAAAGGCGGCGTGGCGGTCGCTATCGAAGCCTCTCGTCCAAAAACTTTCGCTACCGTTGCCGCAGGAAGAATTTGCGCTGCTTTTTATCAAGCGGTTCACCTTCCGGGTCGATGCCGCGGGCGGGCGGCGCCCAGCCACGCTGCTCCTGATGACCACCTTTAGTCGGTTTAAATTTGCGCACGGAAAAGGCGCGCGAGTTGGTCTCGTACTGATTGTCTTTTTCTGAAGGTTTGGCGGCCAACGATGATGACGCGTTGAGGCGTGCTTCGACGATTTCGAGTTGGCGCTTCTTGTGTAGGTCCACGCCATTCATATCGGTGGTACCTTCATCCGGGATAGGCGCGGCAGCGCGTCGGGCCTCGATCTGCGCATCGAGGGCGTTCATTTTTTCCGCTTTGGCCCGGCGCTCAGCCCGGCTCTGGGCCTGCGTAGAGGTGGTTAATAAGACAAAGGCAGCAGTTGCTACCCCAAAGGCGGCGCGCGGATAAGGAAAATGACGCATCAGTAAGGCCGAAGAAGATAGGTAGAGAGAAAGGTGAGAAGCTAACTGTCCAGCAAACGCGACGGGTGGAATAGGGGTTTCGTCGGGCAGGCAGCGCTCGGCAAAGGAGCCAAGCAAAGATAATAACTGTCGGAATGCGCACGGTAGGCAATCCGATAAACGCCGTAAGCAGCCCAGTCATGAGCTTTCGTGCGTAGCGCGCGCAGATCTGGTGTTAAGTGAGTTTTCAATCGTGATCAGGTAGCGTCATTTATTGCTGGTGAAGATAAGCAGGATCTTCTCGGCTCGCGCCTCAGTAGCACCGGCCGATCAAGGGGGTATCGAATGGCAAGATTCTGTAAGCGCTCCGCACGAACGATGTATGTCTCTAGGGGAGCGTCATCTCAAGTTTTGGGGTTTGTTACATAGCCACCACGGAGGCTGTACACGTTTTAAATTTGTTTCTGATGACAACCCAGACCTTCAAAACCACCATCAATTGTGGCAATTGCGTTCGCGCGATTACGCCTGTCCTTAATGCCGAACCGACAATCACGGCCTGGCAGGTTGATACTTCCAGCTCCGATAAAATTTTGACCGTGAGAGGCGAGTTATCTGCTACTCATATTGAGGCCCTGCTGATGGAAGCGGGCTTCGAAGCCAAGTCATTGAAATAAATATTTATTATTTTTATTTATTATTCAGGTTAAACGGTGACCTTAAAGTTAGTAAACTACTGGGCTGGAGGATTTAGAAGGCTAAAGCGGACGAAATAGTTAAATGCTGTGAACGGCTCCGGGTGGGAGCCGTTTGCAGTCGTTCAAATAAATGATGTGATGCGCGGACTGGTTGCTACCGTACTGTACAGCCTCTTACTGGCCACCGGTGCTGATGATCGCCCGGCGCTTCATTATGCGAACGTGGGCTATATCGAACCTGCTGATTCGCATTTCCTCGATTCTCTTCTCCATACGCAACCGGCGAGGTTCGATTCCATCCTGGCTCACGCCGATGAGTTGGAAATCCAGATTATCTACACCCAGATCGACCGCGATTCTGAGAATCGCCCTCACTTCACCGAGCATACTTGGCACCTGAATCCGGGACGTTACTTCAACCCCGCTTCGCTCGTCAAACTGCCTACGGCGGTAGCGGCGCTCGAAAAGTTGCATCAGTACGAAGCGCAGGGGGTCACGCTCGCCACCCCGATGGCCACCGGCGCAGCTCATAAATGCCAGACGGCGGTACTGAATCCGTTTAGTCGCGACCCCGACCGCGTGGCTAGTGTTGGTAACTACATCCGTCGGATGCTGCTGGTTTCCGATAATGAGGCTTACAATCGCCTTTATGAGTTCGTCGGCCCCGCCGATCTACGCCGAGCATTTGCCCGCTGGGGAATGCCGGATTCGCGCATCGTCACCCGCTTCTCGCCCAGATGCGATTCGATATCGAACCGCTATACTAATCCTATTACTTTCTTGCCGCTTGACCGAGAGCCGGTCAGGCAGCCTGCCGCCTTCGATTCGGCCGCACCAGCTCTCCCTGGGCCACGCCTTTATAAAGGCACTGCTTGGCAGAATGGCAAAAGGCTTATTAAAGCCCCATTCGATTTTACTCAAGCCAACCGGTTGTCGTTAGCCGATATAAACACGTTGCTGCGCGCCATTCTATTTCCAGAAACCGCACCACAACTCAACCTCAGACCCGCCGACCGCGCTTTTTTGCGCCAATATCTTGGCCTGACGCCACACGCCGCGCGTTTCAGTCAGTACCGGACGCCCGGCTATTATGATGCTTACAAGAAGTACCTCTACTACGGCCGCAACCCCCGGCGTCCGGTGCCGGAGCCAGGCGGGCCGCGCTCTTTCAACATTGTCGGGCTTTCTTACGGCTTCGTGGCTGACTGTTCTTACCTGGTCGAACCTACGAGCGGTATCGAGCTGATGCTGTCCGCCGTGCTGTACGTAAACCGTGATGGCATCCTCAACGACGCCCGTTACGAGTACTCCACCACCGCTTGGCCTTTCTTGGCTGATCTGGGCCAATTGCTTTTCGAGTACGAGAAAAAAAGATCGCGTACCAACCGGCCCGATCTCAGCGAGTTCGCCCCTTAGGACGAATGAGGCGCTGGATTTTTTTGGAAAAAGGCTTGCAGGCCGACAAAGGGGAACTGTACCTTTGCACCCCCAATCAGACGGATGGGGAACGCGAGCCGCCAAGCTGGCGAAGATACGACAAAAAATTTCGCCTGAAATTTTGACAAGTCGAAAAGTCTTCCGATCTTTGCACTCCCAAACAAAAAAGACCTCGCCGCCATCGACTACAAAGTCAGCGCAAGGAAAAATTTTCGCAAAAATTTGGTAGAACCGAAAATTCTGCCGACCTTTGCACTCCCAAATCGAAAAGGCCACAAACGGTGGCCACTCTCGAAAGGCCAACGGGCTGATCGACACGTTCTTTGAATGACTGGTTAGAGAAAAAGACAGGTTCAGTCCTGGGTTTAGCCCCGGGCTGAAACAAATAAGTTTGTAGCACCAAACTTCAAAAAGCAAAGCCCCACAACGAAAGTTAGTGGAGCAAAAAAATCTTACAATGGAGAGTTTGATCCTGGCTCAGGATGAACGCTAGCGGCAGGCCTAATACATGCAAGTCGAAGGGGCGGTAGTAATACTGTCACTGGCGCACGGGTGCGGAACACGTTTGGAATCTGCCTCATAT
>JANPLI010000203.1:0-9915 GCA_031426455.1 Hymenobacteraceae bacterium
CGGACCAAAAACGCTGACGCTCAACGGGCTTATCAGCAGCTTACGACGGCGCTGCCTACCTGGGAAGCTGTGCGCGACGCGCCGACGGCCGAAGTCGAGGCGCTGATCAGCCCCTGCACGTGGCCGGAGCAAAAAGCGCCGCGCCTTCAGGCCGTGCTGCGCGAGGTTGGCCGCCGCTGCGGCGCCGAGAACCGCCCGCCCAGTACGCTGGATTTTCTGGCGGAAATGCCCGTGCCCGAGGCTCGCGCCTGGCTGGAGTCGCTGCCGGGTGTAGGGCCGAAGACGAGCGCCGCTACCTTGTTGTTCAGCCGGTTGCGCCTGCCCGCGATGCCCGTCGATAGTCATCATCACCGCGTAGCGCAACGCTTGCGGCTGATTGGGCCTAAGGTGACCGAAGCGAAGGCGCACCAGGAACTGGCCGCGTTGCTGCCGCCGGGCGGGACCGCCCAGCAGGTCTATGACCACCACGAGGCCTTAATGTACCACGGCCAGAAATGCTGCTACTACCAGCAACCCGCCTGCGGGCGCTGCCCGGTGCGGGCGTCGTGCGCGGTTGGAATGGGAACCGGGACGCCCGCGCCGCCCTCTGGGCCGCACTTGGGCCGTACAAACGTTCGTTAGCCCCGGCCGTACCTTTGAGGCCTTATGACTGCTGCCCCGCCTGCTGCCCCGCCTACCCCGATGAAGCGCACCAAACGGGAACTGATTCTGCACGAAGCCGCCGGACTTTTCCGCGAGCGCGGGTTTGGCGGCACGTCGATGCGCGAGCTGGCCGGGCGCGTGGGCGTCGAGGCGGCGTCGATGTATAACCACATCCGCTCGAAGGACGAACTGCTCGAAACGCTGTGTATGCAGGTGGCCGACGCTTACCTGGCGCGGCTGCGCGAAGTGGAGCAGCACGACGGCCCGGCGCTGGAAAAAATCCGGCTGCTGCTGCGCCACCACATTCACCTGATGGTGGCCGATGCCGCCGCGGTTTCCGTGGCCAACAACGAATGGAAACATCTGCCGCCGGACGCCCTGGCGCGTTTCAAGGAGGCGCGCCGAACCTACGAGCGGGGCTTCGCGGCGCTGATCGAAGTCGGTATTGCGGGCGGCGAGTTGCGCCCCGTGAACGTGTCGGTGGCACTATTCACGCTGTTGTCGGCGGTGCGCTGGGTCGAGCTATGGTACCGTCCGGAACGCCCGATCACGCCCGCTGAACTGGAGGACACCATCAGCACGCTGCTGCTGAATGGGTTGCAGCAAACGACCGGCGCCTAGCTTCCGGCGACAAGTTAATCCGCTGACCATCAACCGAAAGTTACCTTTCCCCCCATCTGTTCCGTGGCCCGTTTTCACTCCCTGCGCATCGAACGCCTGACGCGCGAAACGCCTGATGCCGTTACCGTGGGCCTGGCCGTACCGCCGGACTTGCGCGCGGCGTTTGCTTTTCAGCCGGGCCAGTACCTCACGCTGCGGCGTTACCTGCCCGACGGCCAGGAAGTGCGCCGGTCGTACTCGCTCTGCTCGTCGCCGCTGGATCAGGAGTGGTGCGTGACGATCAAGAAAGTGCCCCAGGGCGTGTTCTCGACCCTGGCCGTGGACCAGTTCCGGGTCGGTGAAATGGTGGACGTGATGCCGCCGCAGGGGCGGTTCACGGTGGACCTGCACCCCGCTCAGCAGAAGCTTTACGTAGCGTTTGCGGCTGGTTCGGGCATCACGCCGGTGTTTTCGCTGGTGAAGACGATTCTGCTGACGGAGCCGCAAAGCCAGGTCTATCTGATTTACGGCAACCGGGGCCGTAACTCGATCATCTTCAAAGAAGGCATCGAGGCGCTCAAAAACCGCTTTCTGGATCGCCTGAGCGTGTACCACGTCCTGAGCCGCGAGCAGGGCGATGCCGACCTGTTTTTCGGCCGAATCGACCAGGCCAAAGCGCGGCTTTTCCTGGAAAAGATCATTCCGCCCGCGCGCATCGACGAAGTGCTGCTGTGCGGGCCGGAAGAGATGATTCTCGACGTGCGGGCGGCACTGACCGATGCGGGCGTGGCGCCAGAAAAAATTCGCTATGAGCTGTTTACCGCAGCCACTAAGTCCAATGGTGCGGCGAAAGCAGCCTTGACGCACCCCGCCGGGGCCGACGATACGCGCGCCACCGTGCAGGTGCAGCTCGACGGTATTTCGCGGCGGCTGGAGATGTCCTATTACGGCGACACCGTGCTGGATGCCGTGCTGGCTACCGGCGCCGACGCGCCCTATTCCTGTAAAAATGGGATGTGCAGCACCTGCCGCGCCCGCGTGACGGAGGGCCGTTGCGAGATGGATGCGAACTACTCGCTCGATGAAGCCGAAGTAGCAGCCGGCTACGTGCTGACGTGCCAGGCCCGGCCCGTGACGCCGGTGGTAGCCGTGGACTACGACGCCTGACGTCGTTTCTGCCGCCATCCGGCGCCGATCGTCAGTAGCAACAGACCCAGGCCCAGCCAGGGGGCGGAATGGCCGATGAAATCGCCGTAGGCCAAAAAAAACGTCTGCTCCTGATTGAGTTGCACCGTGGCGCGCAGGGCACCGGCCGTGTGCCAGGGCAACGTCTGAAGGATGCGCCCGCGTTGGTCGAGTACCGCCGAAATGCCCGTATTGGCGGCGCGCACCACGGCGCGGCGGGTTTCGATGGCGCGCAGCGCGGCGTAGGCCAGGTGCTGCCGGTGGCCGGGGGTGTGGCCCCACCAGTCGTCGTTGGTGATGATGCCAATCAGCGTGGCGCCGCCCTGGCGGACGTAATCGGCCACGAAATCGCCGTAGATGCTTTCGTAGCAGATCACGGGCGCCACTTTCGGGTTCGCCGCCGAACCGTCGTAGGCGAAGACTGTGCGCCGGTCCTGAATGCCGTAGGACCCGACTGTGCCGCCCAGGTCGATGGCAAAAATGCTCAGCGCACCGAAGATGCCCGGATAA
Source organism: Hymenobacteraceae bacterium (assembly GCA_031426455.1). Taxonomy (GTDB): domain Bacteria; phylum Bacteroidota; class Bacteroidia; order Cytophagales; family Hymenobacteraceae; genus JANNMJ01. The sequence goes on from JANPLI010000203.1 coordinate 2,938, forward strand.
GGTAGTTTTTCCACCCCCGGCACCAGCTTCGACTTGTGGTACTGGTTCGTCGGCCCGCCCGCCTGCAACGAGGCGCCCGGCACGTGCAGGGCCGTGTTGCAGACATCGTAGAATACGCCGCCGTCGCCGCCGCGGGCCGTAGCCGGCGCCGCCGCGCGGTTGGGGTACAGCACGAAAGTGGTAATGCCCGTGATGAGCTGCAAACCGGGGTGGCGCCCCAAAAACGCGCGCACCTGCTGCACCCGCCAGTCGGCTTCAATCTGGGTTTCCTCGACGCCCTTTTCCAGCGCCGTTTCGGGCCACAGCACGAAGCGCGTGGCGGGCGTCACTTTTTCTTCTGATAACTGAATCAGCCGCGCCAATTGCGCTTCATAGGGAATGAAACGGCTGCCCGACGGAAACTTCTCCTCGTAAGCGTCGATATTTGGCTGCACCATCACCACTTCGGCGGCGGGGCCTTTTTCCTGAAACCGCGCCAATAGCCAGCCGGACCAGAGCAGGGGCAGGCCCAATGCCGCCAGCGCGGCCAGCCGCACGTTAGTCCGCGCGCCTTTGGCTGCGGGGCCGGGAGCGAGGCTAAGCCAAAGCAACACGTTGATCGCCAGTACCCAGACGGAGCCGCCGAGGTGGCCAGTGTATTCGTACCACTGCACCCAGGTGGGCCACGCCGCGAAGCCATTGCCGAGCGTCAGCCAGGGCCAGGTGAGGTCCCAGCTCAGGTGAATCTGCTCGAAGGCCACCCAGTAAATCAGGAAAGAAGCGTAGCCCCAGCCCGGCCCCAGGGCCCGCTTAGTGCGGCGGAAGGCCAGCAGCGGCAGCGTCATCAGCAGGGCGTTCAGCACCACGGCCGCGATGCCACCGGGAATGGTGGAGAGCGATACCCACCACGTCGTCAGGGCGTTCCAGAGGACCAGAAAGAGATAGGCCCACCGAAAAAACGGCTGCGGCTTGCCGGTGGCGGCATCGGGCGCGGCCGTGCGGTGCTCGATGGCCAGCAACGGCACGAAGCCGATGAAAAGCAGCGGCGCGAAGCCGCGCACGGGCCACGCCGCCCACAGCAGCACGGCGCCCAGCAGGGCAAGAAGGGCCGGATGGCGAGAGAGCAGATAGGTCATTTGAACAGGCACCAAAAAGGGGCTACGCCACCGCCCCGCCTACCACCACCACGATCTCGCCCTTCGGCGGGTGGGCCGTGTAGTGCGCGGCCAACTCGGCTAGCGGGCCGTTCCGGGTTTCCTCGTGCAGCTTGGTCAGCTCGCGGCACACGGCAGCGGGGCGGTCGGGGCCAAAGGCCGCGGCCAGGTCGGTGAGGGTACGGATGAGGCGGTGCGGCGATTCGTAAAAAACTAAGGTCCGGACTTCCGGCGTCAGCTCGCGCAGGCGGGTCTGGCGGCCTTTTTTCAGGGGCAGAAAGCCTTCGAAAATGAAGCGGTCGGCGGGCAGGCCGCTTTGCACGAGCGCCGGCACGAAGGCCGTCGGGCCGGGCAGGCACTCCACGCGCAGGCCCGCCTGCCGCGCCGCGCGGGTCAGCAAAAAGCCGGGATCGGAGATGGCCGGGGTGCCCGCATCGCTGACCAGGGCCAGCTTTTGGCCATTGGTCAGGCGCGTCAGCAGAGCCGGTACGGCGACGTGCTCGTTGTGCTGGTGGTGCGCCAGGAGCCGGCCGCGCGCCTCTACGCCCAGCAGGTGCAGCAGTTGGCCGGTGGTGCGGGTGTCCTCGCAGAGAATGGCATCGGCCTCGCGGAGCACCCGCAGGGCGCGCAACGTGATGTCTTCGAGGTTGCCGATGGGCGTGGGCACCAGCGTGAGCGGAGCAAGGGGGGCAATGGCCATAGGAAGGGCGCAAAGGTCGGCACGACGGCGCGGTGATAGGGACCACCCGCCGAACGGCCTGCTGGCTTTTTTGCGGCCGATTTGGAAAATGCCGTTGCGGGGTTGCTACTTTGCATCTCAAAGCACTCTGAGAAGCGTATGGCAGCCGAACTTGACCCCCTTGCTCAACTCACCGAGATTCGGGCGCTGATGGAGCGCTCCTCGCGCTTTTTGTCGCTGAGTGGGTTGGCGGGCGTCGGCGCGGGGATCGTGGCGCTGGCGGGTGCGGGCGTCGGGCATTGGTGGCTGGGCGCGCACTACGGCGCCACTACGGATGGTGGTCCCGGTGGCTTTCTGGCCTTCACCACGGCGTCCGGGGCCGAACGGATCGCGGCGCTGCCGTTTCTGCTGACGCTGGCCAGCGCAATGATCGGACTGAGTCTGCTGGTGGCGCTTTTCTTCACGCGCCGCCGGGCTGCTCAGGCCGGCCGGCCCCTCTGGGACGGCCCCGCCCGGCGCCTGAGTGTGAGCCTGGCTGCGCCGCTGGTAGCGGGCGGGCTGTTCTGCCTGGCCCTTTACTGGCGCGGCGCCGTGAGTCTGGTAGTGCCGGGGCTATTGCTGTTTTACGGTCTGGCCCTGCTGAGTGCAAGTAAATACACGCTCGACGAGATCCGGAGCCTGGGCTATGTACAGGTGGCGCTGGGACTGGTGGCCGTGCTGTTGCCGGGGCTGGGACTGGTTTTATTTGCGGCGGGTTTTGGCGTGGGCCATATTGCTTACGGCCTGCGGATGTACCATCGTTACGAGCGCGGCCAGCCGCTGGCGCCGCCCGATACGGCTCCGAGCCGCTAACGTGCCTCCGGGCGATTTTTTTCGAACCGCGTGAAGCACGTCATCCACGACCTCAACAAAGCATTCGACCACCGCGTCCGGCTCGGCGTGATGGCCGTGCTGCTGGCGAACCCGTCGGCGTCGTTCAACGAGCTGAAGGAAAGCCTGGGCCTGACCGACGGCAACCTGGCGTCGCACGTCGGTGCGCTCGAAAAAGCGGGCTACGTGGCCGTTACCAAAGAATTCGTGGGCCGCACGCCGCGCACAACCTACGCTGCTACCACCGCTGGTCGGCAGGCGTTTCAGGAGCATCTGAGCGCCCTGGAAAAGCTGCTGCGCGGTAGCTGAACCGGATACGGTCATCTGACACCGCAGCCTTACCGTTGCGCTACCAGCACGCCTGACGAGGCGTTTTTTTAGTCACCCTCACTTTGCAAATCAAAGTACTTTTAAAAAGTCAAACCAATGACGCTTCAACTCACCTCCTTTCAAAAAACCGCGCTGCTGGTGGGGGCGGTCCTGTTCGATTTCCTTTTCTGGAACCAGCTCCAGGGGCTGAATCTGCTGCTCTGGCTGCTTTTTCTGAGCGGCTTCGTGGCAGGCGAAAATCCGGAGGCGCTGCGTTCGCCTTATTTCCGGGCGGCCCTGCTGAGTGCGGTATTCAGCGCCGGGTGCGCGGCCTGGTATGGGTCGGGCGTAGCCAAGCTAGCAGCTTGGGTGTCGCTGGGGCTGCTAGTGGGGTGGGCCAATCAGCCGCCGCTCCGGCTGGTGTCCAACGCGCTGCTTACGGCCCTGGGTAAGCTGGACCGAACGTTGATTGAGTTGGCCGGGATGCTGCGCCACCCTCGTTTGGGCAGTCTGGAGGTCCGGCGGGCGTGGTACTACGGCCGCTTGCTGGGGCTGCCGCTGGTGGCGCTGCTGGTGTTTCACCTGCTTTTCGTGATGGCCAACCCGCGTTACGCCGCGCTGACCATCAGCGCACTCGACTGGTTCGGCAATTGGCTCGAATGGTTCCTCGACCGCTTCTCGGTTCCGCACCTGGTATTCTTCCTTTTTGGGCTGCTGCTCACCGCCAGCGCCCTGCTGCGGATACCGTTCGGCAAGCGGTTGGCGCGTGAGGTCGGGCGGGTGGAGGTGCTGCGCCGCATTCGGCGCCCCCGGACGGAAGCCCGCGCCGGCACGTCGCCGTTGGCCCTGCGCCGCGAATACCTGGCCGCGATAGCCGCATTCGGGCTGCTGAACGCGCTGCTGGCCGTGGTCAATGGCATCGACATTCAGTGGCTCTGGTTCGGGTTTCGTCCGGCCCCTGACTTCGACCTGGCCCAATTCGTCCACGAGGGCACGTGGGTGCTGATCATCAGCATTCTGTTGGCAATGGCGCTCGTGCTTTTTTTCTTCCGCCGGAATCTGAATTTTTACGCCCCCGGCCTGCGGCGTCTGCGGCCGCTAGCTACCCTGTGGGTGGGGCAAAACGCCGTGCTGGCCATTTCGGTGGGGCTGCGCAACTACTATTATATCAGCGCAATGGGGCTGGCTTACAAGCGTATCGGCGTTTACTGCTTCCTAGCGCTGGTGCTGTTTGGGCTGACTACGGTGCTGCTCAAAATCTGGCAGCAACGCTCGGCTTTCGCCCTCGTGCGCCTCAACGGCTTGGCCGCCTGGGCGCTGCTGCTGGTGCTGGCGGCTGGCAACTGGGAAAGCTGGATCGTGGGCTATAACCTGCAAGCCCGTTTCCGGCCGTATCTCGACCAGCGTTTTCTCGTCCAAATGCCCGACCGCGTGCTGCCGCTTCTGGCGCAGCACCCGAACGCCTTTCCAGACCAGTTACAGGAATTACAGACGCGCCTGACGGAATTCCGCCAAACCTACCCTCAGCGGGACTGGCAAAGCTGGAATTACGCCGACTGGCAGGCTTACCGAACGCTGACGACCGCCGCGCGTCCGCCCTTGCCTCGACCCTAAACGGAGCATTTGGTCCTGGTTTTCTTCTCCGTGAAGGGGCTTGCCGCTTGAAGCTGGTGGCTGACCACTTGACCGAGCGGCAACCCATCAGGAATGGAATCAACCGATAGGGACGACCGCTGCCTGTTTGTCGGCCCGGGCCTTCACCACCAGGTTTGCCCCGATGCCGAGCAGCACCAGCCCGACGCCTGCCAACAAGGTGCTGCTGAGGCGTTCGTGGAAGAAAAAGACCCCCAGGGCAATGGCGTAGAGTAGCCCCAGGTAGTTGAGGGGCGCCACTTTGCTGAGCTCTTCGGCCTGGTAAGCACGGGTCATCGTCACCTGGGCACCCTGCGTGAACAGGCCCGTGAGCAGGAGCCAGCCCCATTCCGATGGGGTGGGCCACACGCCGTGCAGCACGGTGCCTACCAAACCGAAGGGCAGCGCCACGAGCGGCAGCCAGAACACGATCACCAGCGGATGTTCGCGGCCCCGCAGCCGGCGGATGGTGTTGTAGGAAACCCCGGATACCAGCGCCGCCGTCACGCCTACCAGTACCCAGCGCCAGGCATTCGGCGGCAGTACGGTGGTGTCGGTCTGGGCCAGGACGACGCCCGCGAACGCGAGGCCGAAACACGCCCACTGCGCGGGGCGTACGGGTTCGCGCACGGCCCAAATGCCGACCAAGGCCGTGAAAATGGGCGCCAGGTACTGTAACATAGCAGCTACCGCCAACGGTAAATGCTGCAAAGAGCTGAAATACAGCACCAGCGCCAACGCGCCGGTGGTGCCGCGCGAAATCAGTAGTAGCCGGTTCTCTGGCCCGGCCAGTGGCAGGCCCGCCCGCCGCACGGCCCAATAGCTCAACCCGACCGACACGACCGACCGCACCAGCACAATCTCCAGCACCGGCAACCGGTGCAGTTGCTTGACGCACACATTCATCAGCGCAAAAAGCACCGTGCTCAGCAGCATTTGCCCCACGCCGGAAGCAAAAAACGTTCGGGTGCTGATGACGAAGGGCAAAGGAGCAGCGACGAAAAGACGACCAGAAACCAAAAACCTCAAGCGGTAGGGGCGTCTTTGGCGCGCTTCTTCTTTTTGCCGCGCACCAGGCCTTCCACGTAAGCCACGATCTGGCCGGCTACATCGACGCCGGTTGCCGCCTCGATGCCCTCCAGGCCGGGCGAGGAATTCACTTCCAGCACCAGGGGCCCGCGGCGGCTTTGCAGCAGATCGACGCCCGCCACGCCCAGCCCCAGCGCTTTGACCGAAGTCAGCGCCGCTTGCTTCTCGGCCGCTGTGAGCTTCACCAGCGTCCCCGTACCGCCCCGGTGGAGGTTCGACCGAAACTCGCCCTCCCGGCCCTGACGCTTCATTGCGCCCACTACCTGACCGTTCACCACGAAGGCGCGCAGGTCGGCGCCCGCACTTTCGGCGATGAACTCCTGCACGATGATGCGGGCCTTCAGATTATGAAACGCCTCGATGACCGAGATGGCCGCCTGCTCCGTTTCGGCCAGCACCACACCCAGTCCCTGGGTTCCTTCCAGCAGCTTGATCACCACGGGCGGCCCGCCAGCTTCGGCCACCAGCGTCCGGGCTTCCTTGGAGTAGTTGGTGAACACCGTGCGCGGCAACCCAACGCCGGCGCGGGCCAGAATCTGCATCGACCGCAGCTTGTCGCGCGAGCGAACGATGGCCTGACTTTCCACGGCCGAGGGCACCTTCATCATCTCGAACTGCCGCACGACGGCCGTGCCGTAGAAGGTAGCCGACGCCCCGATGCGGGGAATCACCCCGTCGATGCCGGTCAGCGGTTGCCCCCGATGGATGATGCCGGGCTGCCCCTGCTCGATCACCAGGTCGCAGCGTAAATGGTCCAGCACCACGGCGGTATGGCCGTGCGCCTGCACGGCTTCCACCAGCCGGCGGGTAGAGTAAAGACGGGGGTCGCGGGACAGAATGGCAATTTTCACGGAGATGCTGGAGGGGGAGATATTAGATCTGAAACTGGTTGCTGTGGCGTAAAATCCTGGAAGACAAGAGAGCGAGTGCTGGGTGCGAGGCTTGTGAGCCCCTTTTACCTTATTTCCCTCCCGCCCTTCCCCGCTGCTGGCGTTGATTGAATTTGTACGAAAGGTTACGTCGCGCTACGTCCACCACGAAGCCGCCACTTTGCAGCAGCGCGCGGCCCAGCAGCACGGGAAAACGCAGGTCGGCGCGGTTGGATAACGAGAATTCGGCTTCGAGCGGCCGACCAAACAGCTCAATCACGGCCCGGATCACGTAGCGGCGCTGTACCTGCCCGAACGAATTCCGCACTTCGCGCTCCTCAAACTGCCGAAAAACCAACTCTTGCCCGTCGTGAGCAGGGTGGGCCGGGTCGAGCAG
>JANPLI010000204.1:0-24654 GCA_031426455.1 Hymenobacteraceae bacterium
ACCACCCCACCACCCCACCACCCCACCACCCCACCACCCCACCACCCCACCACCCCAGGGAATGCCCCAAATCACCACTCATATTCTCGACACCACGCGCGGCCGGCCGGCGGCGGGCGTCCTCATCGTACTCACCCAACAGGACGGCGCCGGCTGGTGCGAACTCGGGCGCGGCGAAACCGATACCGATGGCCGCCTCAAGACCCTGCTGCCCACCGAAGCGCCGCTACCGCTGGGCATCTATAAGCTCACCTTTCACACCCAGGCGTACTTTCAGCGCGAAGGCGGCACCACCTTCTACCCGTTCGTGGACATCGTTTTTGACCTCGCTTCCACCGAACACTACCACGTACCGCTGTTGCTGAACCCGTTTGGGTACGCTACCTATAGAGGCTCGTGAGGTCGTGGATCTCAACCTAAATCAAAGCCGGTAGAGACGCATCCTTGCGTCTTCGGTGCACGGAACGTCTTCGACATTAAGAAAGACGCAAGGATGCATCTCTACCGTCTGCACCGCCTTACCCCTCAAACCCTCCCACCTTCAACCCCTCAAACCCTCCTAAAATGACCAGTCTGCCCGCTACTGCCCAATCTGCCCTGCTCGACCAGCTTGGCGCCGCCAACCGTCGCTTTCAGCAAATCTACCCCGGCGACCGCCCCGACCGCCAGCCCGTGCATACGGTGTACGGCGGCGCCAACCTCTTCAAGGCCGATACCTGCGGCCGGATGGGCGAAATCGCGCTGACCAACCTCCAGACCTACGCCCCCACCTTCGTGGACCTGGCGCGGGTGCTCCACCTGCCCGGCCACGAGCATCTGCCGACGCGCGAACAGGATATTGCCACGCTGACGGCCCGCCTCGACGCCCTCGCCCCCGCCGAGCGCCGCACCGAGCCGGGGGCGCTGGCGTATTCGATTTATAACAAGATCGTCCAGAAATTAAAGACCGAGCCGGTCGAAGATTTCCGGATCGACTTTGAAGACGGTTTCGGTAACCGCCCCGACGCCGAAGAGGACGCCACCGCCGTGCGCGCGGCGCAGGAAGTGGCGCTGGGGATGCGCAACGGCACGTTATCGCCGTTCATCGGCATCCGCATCAAGCCATTCACCGAAGATCTGAAGGCGCGCGGCGTCCGGACGCTGGATATTTTCCTGACCACCCTGCTGGCCGAAACCGATGGCCAGTTGCCGGCCAACTTCGTGGTGATGCTGCCAAAAGTGACCATCCCGGAGCAGATGACGACGCTCGTGCGCCTCTTCGAGCTGATCGAGCAGGCCAACCACCTGGCACCCGGCACCCTGAAAATGGAGACGATGGTGGAAGCCACCCAGATTATTATGGACGAGGAAGGCCGCAATCCGCTGCTGCGCATCATCCGGGCCGCCGAGGGCCGGTGCGTGGCCGCGCACTTCGGCACCTACGACTACACGGCGTCGTGCGGCATCACGGCCCGCTACCAGACGATGGGCCACCCGGTCTGCGATTTCGCCCACCATATGACCAAAGTGGCCCTCGGCGGCACCGGCATCTTCCTCTCCGACGGCGCCACCAACGTGATGCCCATCGGTCCGCACCGGGGCACGAGCCTGACATTCGGCCAGTTGCAGGAAAACCGCGACGCCGTGCATAATGCCTGGCAGCAAGCCTTCCATCATTCCACGCACTCGCTCATCAACGGCTTCTACCAGGGCTGGGACCTGAACCCCGCTCAACTGCCAATGCGTTACGCCGCCACCTACGCCTTCTTCCTGGGCGCCTACGACGACGCGCTCCTGCGCTTACGCACCTTCGTGGAACGCGCGGCCATCTCGACGCTCACCGGCGATATCTTCGACGACGCCGCCACTGGTCAGGGCCTGCTGAACTTCTTCCTCAAAGCCCTCAACTGCGGCGCCATCACGGAAGCGGAAATTACCGCCACCGGCCTGACACTGGCAGAAGTGCAAACCCGCTCCTTCTTCCGAATCCTGGAAGGAAGGCGGAAAACAATGAGGAATGAGGAGTGAGGAATGGCAGCCACCAATTCTTCATTCTTCCTTCCTCATTCCTCATTGAACACCTTCGCTTTTGCCCTGAGCTACCTCCAGCGCGGCCAGCCGTGCGTGCTGCTGCTGGTGGTGGCGCACGAAGGCAGTACGCCCGGCCGGACTGGCTTCCGAATGGTGGTGGCGCCCGACGGCGCAATGGCTGGCTCCATTGGCGGTGGTATCATGGAGCATAAGCTGGTGGAACTGGCCCGCCACCAATTGCACAGCAGTACGGCGAAGGTATTACTGAAGCGGCAAGTGCACCGCCCGGACGCCCCCACCGACCGCTCCGGAATGATCTGCGCTGGCGAACAAACCGTGCTTTTTTTTCCGCTGGAACCCATCCTCGACCAGCCCGCCCTGGCGGCGCTGGTCGCAGGTCAGCAAGCGTGTTCACCGGGCCATTATACCTTAACAGAAAACGGCTTAGTCCTTTCGAAAGAGCCCCTGTTAACGCGGCAAAGCTTTACCTCGCCGCCGGCAGCGACGGGGCCCGACGACGTGCCTGCGCCCGGCTGGTGCTACGCTGAGCGGTTCGACCCGCGCGAAACCATTCACCTCATTGGGGCCGGTCACGTGGGGTTGGCCTGCTGCGAACTGCTGACGCAGCTCCACTTCCGGATATGCCTCTACGACAACCGCCCCGACCTTAATACGCTCGCGCAGAACACTTTCGCCGACGAAAAGATCGTCACACCCTATGAAGGCTTGGGCGAACTGGTTCCCGGCGCGCCCGACCACTACGCTGCCGTGATGACGTTCGGCTACCGCCCGGATATCGTAGCCGTCAGCCAACTGTTGAACAAGCCCTTACGCTACCTGGGGTTGATGGGTAGCGATGCAAAAATCGCCCGGATCAAAGCTGAGCTACACCAACAGGGCTTTTCGGATGCGGCCCTGGCCCGCCTGCACGCCCCCATCGGCTTACCCATCAATTCGCAGACGCCGCACGAAATTGCCGTCAGCGTAGCGGCTCAACTGATTCAGGTGCGCCATTCAACCCCGTGCTGATTTTTTTTGAGATTTTTTTGCACAGATAATGCACGCTGGTTGCAGGCATACAAGCCCACTTGTTGGCACACAGGCCTAAAACACCAAAGCCAAATGCAACCAGGATACAAGTAGGGAGCAAATAGTAACGGTCACTTTTCGAGAGAAGTCGTAGTTTTGGAGTAGTCGCCAATCGTTGCATTATTCGCAGCAAAAAAGCGCCGAAATTTCATTTTCACTCCCAATTCTTTGCAAATGCTGAAAAAAGTACTACTTGGTGGCGCGCTGCTGGCGCAAGCTGCCATCCCCGCCCTAGCCCAGCGCCGTTGCGGCACCCCTGCCGTTCAAGACCTGCCCGCCGCTGAGCGCGCTACCCTTGACCGCATCGAATCCTTCACGGCTCGCTACGCCAAGAGCCGTGCTGAACTGAGCGAAGGCCAGACAGCCAATCGCACGGCGGCTATCGTGACGATCCCGGTGGTGGTTCATATCCTCTATAATACATCGGCACAAAACATCAGCGATGCTATCGTCCAGTCCCAGATCACGGTACTGAACAATGACTTCGCCAAAACGAACGCTAACTTCAGTTCGACGCCTTCAGCCTTCCAAGGTGTAGCGGCAGATATGGAAGTACGTTTCGCACTGGCCACCCGCACCCCTACCGGTGCCGCTACAAACGGAATCATTCACAAGTACACACCCAACTCATTTTTTGAGTATGGCCGCAAGGACGCACAAGGCGTATTCGTGAAACAGAGTGCCAAGGGCGGTGATGATGCCTGGGATACGAGTAAATATCTAAACGTTTGGGTGTGTAATTTTGGCGGATCGGCGGCAAGTCTGCTCGGCTACGCCACTTTCCCTTCCGATGCTGGCACTTACAAAGACGGCGTGGTAATGGGCTATAAGTATTTTGGCGTGAACCCCGCGCTGGGCGGCATCTACGGCTACGGCCGCACTGCCACCCACGAAGTGGGCCACTGGCTAAACCTGCGCCATATCTGGGGCGATGGCTCGTGCGCCACCGACTTCGTGGCTGACACCCCAACCCAACAGACTTCGAACTATAACTGCCCAACCTTCCCGCGTCGGACCTGTGGCAACACCACGAGCGGCGATATGTTTGTCAATTATATGGATTACACTGCCGACCAGTGTATGACGATGTTCACGGCTGGCCAGAAAACCCGTTCGCAGGCGCTGTTCGCAACGGGCGGCGCACGGGCGAGCATTCTGACCTCGGGCGGCCTGTCGCGCCCCGCCGGTGGCGGCGTAACAACCATAGAGCCAGCCGCGCTGCGCGCCCTCAGTGTGTATCCGAACCCCGTTGCCGGGGCTGCCACCGTCCGCGTAGAACTTCGGCAGGCGCTCGCCAACGCCACCGTGCGGGTGCTGGACGGCCAGGGCCGGCCCGTATTCGAGCAGACGCTGAGCGCGCTACCCGCTGGCCTGACCGAATTGCCCCTGCCGACGCTGCGTCAAGGCCTTTACACCGTGCAGCTCACCGGCTCCGGCCTGGCTGAGCGCCTGCGGCTGGCCGTAACAGCTGCCGCTGAATAACCCCAGCTCCATTAGATAAGCGAAGTGCCCGGCCCTCGTCAAGAGGTGCCGGGCACTTCGCTTTTGGCGTGAGCAGGACTTACGCACCCCGTCATTTTACCCCAAAAAGGCCTTTGGCGCCCCCGAGCTCCTTTGCTCAAGACTCGCACACAGACGCAGGATCAAACTCGCACACAGACGCGGGATCAGACTTACAACCGAGACTACCTTTTTGGCTACTGCGTAGGTCTTGGCTCCGAATAGTAGGCGCCTCCGCGCTTAGCTGGATACGCCCGATGCGCTGAAAAAAAATTTGCGTTTTTTAAATAAAAGGGGGGCATTGATGCAAAATTCATAAGCTGCCTCCACCTCGGTTGCAAGGGTTGAATAAAAGCTCTTGGATCACCACAAACCTAACGAATCACGTTGAGTCACCGGGACGTAGACGGCAAGCCCAAAATTTTTTTGCTGCCGTAGAAACTTTTTTTCTGCGGTTCGAAAGCCGCAAAAAGCCTCTCAGAAAGAGCCAAAGCGGTTTTTTTTATAACCTGCAACAAGATTGCACCATTTCTTCGCGGAAAAAGCCTACTGAATTGGTGAGAACCGATTACTTTTGAATTGCCCATCCAGTTGCATTATTCGCAACAGACGCGGGGCGCATTTTCAAATCCCTCATTTCTCCCGTCCGTATGCTGAAAAAATTACTAGCTGGTGGTGCCCTAGTGGCATTGGCCGCTACCCCCTCCCTGGCGCAGCAGCGCAATTGCGGTACCCCCCAGGTTTCGCAGCTTTCACCCGAAAGCCAAGCCGTTCTCCAGCAGATCGAGCAGCACACCCAACGTGTGATCGCCAACCAGACGATCAACCCGACAGCCAATCGCACAACCGCGACGCTGTACACGATCCCGGTAGTCGTACACGTGTTGTATAACACGGCGGCACAGAATATTTCCGACGCGATCATACAGTCGCAGATCGACGTACTCAATAAAGACTTTTCGCGTACCAATACCGACGCCGGTAACACGCCCAGCGCCTTCGCCGGGGTAGCGGCCGATTTTCAGATCCGCTTCCAGCTCGCTACGGTAGCTCCTAACGGTACCGCCACTACGGGCATCATCCGTAAGTCCACCACCCGAACCTTTTTTGAATATGGTGGCGCCGACGTGAACGGCGTATTCGTGAAGCAAAGCAGCCAGGGCGGCGACGACGCCTGGAATACCAGCCAGTACCTAAATATGTGGGTCTGCAATTTCGGTGGCTCTTCATCCAGCCTGCTTGGTTACGCCACCTTCCCTAACGATGCCGGCACCTTCAAGGATGGCGTCGTGATGGGCTACAAGTATTTCGGCGTGAATCCCTCGCTGGGCGGCGTCTTCGGTTACGGCCGCACTGCTACCCACGAAGTAGGCCACTGGGTGAACCTGCGCCACATCTGGGGTGATGCCAACTGCGGCTCCGACCTTGTGAGCGATACCCCCACGCAGCAAACCTCCAACGGCGGCTGCCCGACGTTTCCGAAGCGGACCTGCGGCAACACGACCAACGGCGACCAGTTCATGAACTATATGGACTACGTGAATGACCAGTGCATGAATATGTTTAGCGCTGGCCAGAAGGCCCGCGCGCACGCCTTGTTCGTCACGGGCGGCGTACGGGCCAGCCTGACCACCTCGCCCGGCCTGGGCAGCGGCGGTGGCGGTGGTGGTACCTGCGCTGTGGCATCGGGCCTGAGTTCATCGGCCATCTCGGCTTCCGGAGCCACGGTAAGCTGGGGTGCCGCTTCGGGCGCCACGTCTTACAACCTTCAGTACAAAACGTCAGCCGCTACCACCTGGACCACCCTCACGGGCCTGACCACCACGTCGCGCGCCCTAACCGGCCTGGCGGCTGCCACCACCTATCAGTATAAGGTGCAGACGGTTTGCGCGAGCGGTCCGGCCGCATACAGCACGACCAGCTCGTTCACCACGTCGTCCGCCTCGTTGACTTACTGCGCTTCCAAGGGTAACAGCGTCGCTTACGAGTACATCGACAAAGTAGCAATCGGCAGCATTGCCCGCACGTCGGGTGCCGATGCCGGTTACTTTAACGGGACGGCTTCCAGCACCAGCGTGGGTGCCGGCGCGAGCCAGACGATTACGGTTTCGGCGGGTTTCGTAGGCACGGCCTACACGGAATACTTCCGCATCTACGCCGACTGGAACAACAACGGCGTCTTCACCGATGCTGGCGAGACCCTCGTTACCGCCGCTGGCTCAACCAGCGCCGCCGACCGTGCGTTCGCCTTCACGGTGCCTGCCGGCACAACCAATGGTGCCCACCGCCTGCGGGTGGTGATGAGCGATGCTTCGGCCACGACTTCGTGCGGCACGTACTCCTACGGCGAAACGGAAGATTACACGCTCAACGTGACGGGCGGTGCCCGCTACGCCACGGCCCCCGAGGCTTCGAGCATTAACGAGCTGAGCGTTTACCCAAACCCGACGCAGGGGCAGGCAGCCACGCTGCGCTTCGTAATGACCGGCGCTACCACCGGCGATGTAGCCATCCGGGTCTATGACCTGACCGGCCGTACGGTCCATCAGCAGACGCTGGCTGCTCAGGCTGGCGCCACCGAGCAGGCACTGCCTACGCTGCCCGCCGGGTTGTACATGGTCAGTGTCCAAGGCGCAACTGGTGAACAGACCACGAAGCTGGTAGTCAGCCAGTAAGCGCTCAGACGCTTCGGTTATTTTATGCTTTGATACGAGCCCGGATTGAAAATTCAATCCGGGCTTGTATTTTTGGGGGAACGAGTTGCGCAAAAACCGTTTTAACGGAAGCGCGTAGCTTATTGGGTTCCTTAACAACGGGCGCTTCTCTGCCCAGACCGCCCTACTCATCTCAGCCTGTTTTTGTGAAACGTCTCTCCACGTGCTTTGCGCTCGCCACTGGCCTGGCCATTGGTTGCTTTACGGCCTCGGCCCAGGGAGTAGCTGCGCCGGCGGCTGCATTTCCCGCCTACGATGACCATAATCCGCTGCATCAGGAAACCCGCCTGAACGCACAGGCTACTGACGAAGCCCGCAAGCTGGCCCGTGCCCTGCACTTGAACGAGGCACAATACATTCAGCTCAGAGCCTTCGACTACGCCCGGCTCCATACGCTGATGGAGGCGGAAGCCCGATTTGCCAGTAAACCCGAGGAGCGGCTTGCCCGCGATGAGCAGGCGGCGGCGGCCTTTCAGGCCCACGTAGTGAACCTGCTCAACGATGAACAACTGACCACCTATTTCGAACTGATGGCGCGCGACGCCCGTCGCACCCAATCCCGCGAGGCGCAATCGCAGCAAACGACTGCCCCGCCCCCCCCGCCCCCGGCCAAACTTCGCTGAGCGTGTTCGCTGTTGCCGCGAAAAATCCGCCGGCCCTCAGTCGCTTCTGTATGAAGGGACTAAGGGCCGGCGGATTTTTGCTTTTCACCACCTCCTACTCGTGGACTGGCTAATCGTGGGCTGGCTGGGCCGGGCCACTGGGCGCTTTTTCACCAAACTCCTGATCGCGCGAGCGGATCGGGTTGCCCATATCATAGGTTCCTTCGGCCTCGAAGCCGGGTCCAGCGGCATTTTCGCCGGGCGTAAGGTGGTCGTTACCGCCCTGGGGCGTCGCTTCGTCGCCGCCGATGTGCAGATTTTCGAGCTGATCTTTCTGCCCGGTACGCTGCGTGTAACCGTTGGCGCCGATCTGGCGGCGGGCCGTGGGATCGCCCAGCGTGCCGTTGGCCTGCTCCTGGTCGTACTGTTTCTTGGCTTCGAGCTTGCGGTCGTGCACGAATTGCTTCGCGGGCGCCTCGTACTGGTCGGCCGTCGTGTCGCGCGCCGGCGACTCGTCTTCGGATTGATCTACCATTGCGGAAAGGAAGCCGGGGATGATGACAACCGACTGCATACGGATACGGGCGAGCGCACGGCGGGTTGATGCCGCTTGTGCGCCATAACCGAACGCCTTGGCGTATGTTGCAGACCCGCTGCCTGACTCCTGCTGCGCCCGTTCCGGTTAATGGCTTTTCGACCTGACCCCCGCCTTTGGCATCCTGCCCGAATGAATGCGTGGCAGTTTCTGGCCCTGGTGGGCGTGGTGATGACCGCCGCTGCTCACCTGCTGCTCTGGGCCAGTCACCGCGAGTTACCCCATTTCGCGTATCTCTACCCCATCTGGGCCACGCTGTTCGGGCTTGGCACCCTCCGTAACCTGACGGCACCGCCCGACGACGACACGCATCACCATTGAGCTGGCGGGGGCAGGCCGCGCACTGGCTTTTTTCGCGTCTGGGTTAAACCCCTCACCGCCCCGGCCCTCGAACAGGCGCCCCGCTGACCATTGCCCCTGCCGTTGCACCGTGCGTGCGCGGTTCCGTCCCTTCTCATAGCCGGTTTGGAAGACGCCGAAATTCTGTCGCTTTTCGCTCAGGAGCGCCACCGCGAGGCGGCATTTGCGCATCTGGTGCGAAAGTACCAGTCGCGCCTGTACTGGCACGTGCGCAAGATGGTGGTCGATCACGACGAAGCCGACGATCTTTTACAGGAGATTTTCGTCAAAGTCTGGCGGGCTTTACCCAATTTCCGCCAGGATGCACAGCTTTTCACCTGGCTCTACCGCATTGCCACCAACGAATGCCTGGGCTTTCTGACGGCGCGGCGCCGAAAGTTCTTTCTACCGATGACGGAGGAGGGCGAAGCGCTGGCCCTGAAGCTGGAGGCTGACGACAGCCTGCCCGAAGCCGCTATCGAACACAAGCTCCAGCAGGCGCTGCTGACGCTGCCCGACAAACAGCGGCTCGTCTTTCACCTGCGCTACTATGACGAGATGCCCTACGAGCAAATGGCCCAGGTGACCGGCACCAGCGTGGGTGCCCTAAAAGCCTCTTACCACCACGCCGCTAAAAAGATAGAGGCTTGGCTTGAGCGGCACGATTAAACGCAGCGCCCGAATTTCCTTCTAACCTACCACTTTGTTTCGTTCATCCGTTTCTATGAAGCCGTCTTCTTACGCTGATTTCGACCCCGACCGCGCTGCCGACGAGGCGGCATTGCCGCTGGCCCTGCGAGGGCGCCCCCGCCAGCCAGCACTGCGCCCGCCCGATACCGCTTATTTTGACCATCTGCCCGCGCAGGTACTGACCCGGATACGGGCTACCGAACGGGCCAAAGTATCGGCCGCACCGCTGTTTACTCTACCTTCCTGGCCGCGTCTGCGGCTGGCGTTTACCTCGGCTACGCTCAGCGGCGCGTTTGTGCTGGCCCTGTGGGTGGGTCGGCCGGTGGCCCCGCCGATGGCGCCTACAGCTGCGCCGGCTGCCCTGTTGGCTGGCATCAGCGGAGCGGAGCTGGTAGAATACCTGACTGCTGTTGACGCCCCGCGCGTGTCAGTTGTAGAACTGAGTAACCTGGTTTCGTTGGCAGATGCGGACTTATCTCCAGCGTTAGTACCCGTTTCCGACGCCGAGGTACAGCAGGCACTAGGAGAATTGCCACTGGACGATCTGTACCTCTAATCTCTTCCCGTCCCCTTCTTCTCTATCAGCCTTGCTGATTCCTTTTATGAATGCTTCGTTACGCTCGTTTTTATTCCGGCCCGCGCGGCTGATCGTTTTTTTGTCGGTACGATTTTTTTCGATCGTCCGAAGTTTTTTCGTTATGTTTATTGAAGTTATGACGGCGCGGCGCACCATCGTCACGCTTGGTTGGTCCTCATTGCTAATGCTGGTTGTTTTGTTAACGACCGGGCGTGTGGCTGCGCAGGATGGACGCCCCGGCGAGGCGCCTATCGGTAGCCGGAAGGCGCAACGGCTGGAAAAAATCGAGAGCGCCCGCGCGGCGTTCCTGACCACGCGCCTGAACCTGACCACCGAACAGGCGCAGAAATTCTGGCCCCTTTACAATGACTTCGACGCCCGGCGGCGCACCATCCGGCAACGGGCGGCAGGTTTTCGACCGCGCAAGCTGGAACTACTGGCCGACAACCAGTTGCAGGGCGCGTTGGATGCAATGCTTGCTGCACGTCAGGACGAACTGAACCTGGAACGCGAAACCTTGGGGAAATTTCAGAAAGTCATCTCTTTACGCCAGATCGCGGCGTTGTATAGCGGAGAGCGCGAGTTCACAAAGCTGCTGCTCCGCCGCCTCGACGAACGGCGCGGCGGCGGGCGGGGCCTGGACAACAGTACGCACGCGACCGACGACGGCGAACTGCCAGCCGACGATTGATTGACCGAACGACCAGCACGCTCGCCCGAGGTCGGCACTCCCCCACCCTGCCCGCCCGCCGGAAACCCGACGGGCGGGTTTTGTTTTGTAGGTGCAACCCCACTCCAAGCCGCCTTTGCTTCCCGTTTCTACCGCCCCGGCCGTCTCGCTACGTCAGCTTTTTCTACGGCATCAGGCCCAAACTTCCCCTACGCCGCTACTGCTCGAAATCGAACGGGCGGAAGGCGCCTGGATGTACGGCCCGAATGGCCGGCGCTACCTCGACCTGATTGCCGGCATCAGCGTTTCCAATGTCGGGCATCGCCACCCGCGCGTGCTGGAAGCCATTCACCACCAACTGGATAAATACCTTCACTTGATGGTGTACGGCGAACTGGTGCAAGCACCGCAGGTGCAACTAGCCACGGCCCTGGCCGCAACGCTACCCCCGCACCTGGACTGCGCGTACCTCGTCAATTCCGGTTCCGAAGCCGTGGAAGCGGCCCTGAAACTGGCCAAGCGACTGACCGGCCGGCGCGAGTTGATTTCCGCCCACCTCTCCTACCACGGCGCCACGCACGGCGCGCTGTCGGTGACCGGCGACGAAAATTTTCGCAATGCCTTCCGCCCCCTTTTGCCGGGTGTTCGACAGATTCATTACAATTCCTTCGACGATCTCCGGTTCATTACCAGCGCCACGGCCGCCGTGCTGCTCGAAACGGTGCAGGGCGAAGCGGGTGTCCGCGAACCGGTGCCGGGCTGGCTTGCCGCCGTACGGGCGCGCTGCACGGACGTGGGTGCGTTGCTGATTTTCGATGAAATTCAGGCGGGCTTCGGACGCACGGGCACGTTCTGGGCCTGCGAACAGGAAGGCGTCTGGCCCGACGCTCTGGTTTGTGCCAAAGGAATGGGCGGCGGAATGCCCATCGGCGCGCTGATTTCGAGCCGGGAGAATCTGGCTGCGTTCACACACAGCCCGATACTGGGCCACATCACGACCTTCGGCGGGCACCCCGTGAGCTGCGCGGCGGCGCTGGCTACGCTGCAAGTCATTCAGGAAGAAGGCTTACTGGCCCAAATACCGAAAAAATCGGCGCTACTGCGGGCAGAACTGGCCTCGGTACCGGGAGTGCGCGCGGTGCGCGGACGCGGCCTGCTGCTAGCCGCCGAGATGGATTCCTACGCCGTGCTGAAACCGCTCATCGACCGCGCCCTCGAAGCGGGCGTATTGACCGACTGGTTCCTCTTCTGCGACAATGCCCTGCGCGCCGCGCCGCCTCTCACCATCACTCCGGACGAAATTCGGTTCGCGGGCGAGGTGCTGCGCGCGGCGGCAGCGTAAACACAACGACAGCAAGAAAAAACGGGCGCTTCGGTATTTATTCGGCCACTGCCCGCCGCCATTCGACCCAAGCGACGGCGGCCAACCCGATGAAGACGGCGTACAGGCCAGCGTAGCGCCACAGCCCCTCGTAGGCGTAAAGGCCCACGTACAGCACATCGACCAGCACCCATAACAGCCAGTTGTCGATGACTTTACGTACCAGCAAGTGATTTGCCGTCACGCTGGTAACAGTCAAAAAAGTATCCAAGTGCGGGGCCGCAGCATCGGTATAACGCGCCAGTAGAGTACCGATCAGCGTGGTGGTAACCGCGATACCGGCGCCCAGGATTACCCACTCGCGCCCCCGTAGGTAGCGCATCGGCAGCTCGCGCGCGGGGCGGCGCCACGCCCACCAGCCGTACACGCCCTGCGCGAAAAACAACCCTTGCAGCGCCACACCGGCATACAGGCGCGTCAGCAACAGCAGCCAACCCGCCAGCACCGCTCCTACCAGTCCCACGGGCCACGTCAGCCACTGCCGCCGCCAGGCCAACACCACAGCCCCCAGGTTGGCAACGACCCCAGCGGCTTCCAGTAAAACGGCAAACGACGGCACGGGTAGTGGCAAGGACACGAATCAGTAAGAAGTGAAAACGCAAAAAAACGCGCGGGCCCGTGTTCGCTGCGCTGTTCCCTCGAAACGGGCAGCACAGGGAACACGGGCCCACGCGGGCTGGAATGGGAACCGTCGGACAGGCAAATTGGCCAAAGCGTCCGTCTGGCAATCGATTGCTCTGTTAGTGAGCAGGATAATTCAGGAAAGCGTTTGAATCGGCCTTGATCTGCTCGCGGCTCAGGCCATCCTTCACCCCGTTGGAAATTTTGCGCACCAGCAGTGCCACGATGGCTTTACGGAAACCCATCTTGGTGGCCATTTCGGTACAAAAATCCATCTCCGCGTCATCGACGATGCCATCGGCAAGCATCATATCGACCAGATCGAAGAGTTGATCGAAGCGCTCGTCGTCGGTTTCGGGCAGAATAAGTTGCTCTTTGGTGGCATTCTGCACCAGGGTCCGCACATCGTCGGACTTGAGGCCGTGCTTGCGCCCGACGCCGATGATGAAGTTCATCTCCGATTCGTCCAGATGGCCGTCGGCTTTCGCCAGCGCGCCGAGATTGAGGATGTGGCTTTTGAGACGCTTCGTTTCGTCGCTGTCGAAAAAAGAAAACATACTGGCTCGTGAAGGGGGTTTGAGGGGGAAAAGAAGCGCCGCCAGGTAGCGGTGCGGCGTTCCGACTACGCAAGAAAGCACACAAGTGCTGCCCGCGCCGCAATTTTTTCCGGTTGGAGTGAAATTTTCTCCAATCGCGGCGGGCAATACTTAATGGAATGGCAATGCGGGTAGCGCCGGGCGGGCGTAATTTGCCGGCCAGAATCCACCTGCGCGCGGCGCGGCTGCCTGCCCACCCCGGGTAAAACAGCCGATCCGGCGCGCCTTCCGATACCGAATGAAGAGAATTGCTGTGTTCACCTCCGGCGGTGACGCCCCCGGGATGAACGCCTGCATCCGGGCCGTGGTCCGGACGGCCGTGTACCACGGCGTAGAAGTGTACGGCGTGCTGCGCGGCTACACGGGCCTCATCAATGGCGAATTGCTCCGAATGGACTCGATGTCGGTATCGAACATCATCCAGAAGGGTGGTACGATCCTGAAATCAGCCCGCTCCAAAGCCTTTATGACCCGCGAGGGCCGTGAGCGTGCTTACAACAACCTGCTCAACTACCACATCGACGGGCTGATTGCCATCGGCGGCAACGGCACGTTTACGGGCGCCAACCTTTTCTACGAGGAGTTCGGCATCCCCACTATCGGGGCGCCTGGCACGATCGACAATGACCTCTACGGCACCGATTTCACCATCGGCTACGATTCAGCCGTGAACACGGCCCTGGAAGCCATCGATAAGATCCGGGATACGGCCGACTCGCACGAGCGTGTGTTTTTCATCGAAGTGATGGGCCGCGATTCGGGCTACATCGCCATTCCGTGCGCCATTGGCGGCGGCGCCGAAATCGTGATGGTACCGGAGCAGAAGCTGTCGGCCGAAACCGTGATCGAGACGCTGCAAAACGGCTTCAACCGCTCGAAAACCTCGTTTATCGTGGTCGTGGCGGAAGGCGAATCGTCGGGCACAGCCGTGGCCGAGATTGCCGCCCGCGCCAAAGAAGCCATTCCGCAGATGGACGCGCGGGTTTCCATCATCGGCCATATTCAGCGCGGCGGCTCGCCTACTGCCGCCGACCGCCTGCTGGCCTCGCAGATGGGCATTGCCGCCGTGGAAGCCCTGCTCGAAGGCCGCAAATGCGAAATGGTGGGCGTCATCAACCGCGAAATTGCGTTTACGCCATTCAGCGAAACCATCACCAAGCGGAAGCTCATCAACCAGAATTTTATGAAGATGGTGGAGATTCTGTCGGTGTAGCAACGGTTCGATGGCGCTCGCCCGCCGGTTTTGCCACGGTTGCTCCAATCATTCGACTTTATGATGCGTCTCGAATTTCCGGAAACCCCGTTTTCCATCCGCTTTCCCGAACCGCTCGACGATGCCGCGCTGGCCGATTTGAGCCGCCGGAATCCGGGCCTCCAGATCGAGCGCGCCCCAACCGGCGAGTTGCTGCTTATGCCACCCACCCATTCTGATTCCAGCCGCCGCAATGCCAATGCGGGCGGCTTGCTTTTCGTGTGGTATCTCCAACATCGCGAAGCAGGCGAAGTATTCGACTCCAATGGGGGCTTCACGCTGCCCGATGGCTCGATGCGCGCCCCCGATGCGGCGTGGGTGGCGATGGAAAAATGGCAGGCGCTGACGGACGATGAACGCAAAAACCGGTTTGCACCCGTGTGCCCGGACTTCATCATCGAGTTGAAGTCTGGCTCCGACTCACTGGTCCAGTTACAACGCAAAATGACCGATACGTGGCTCGCCAACGGCACCCAACTGGCGTTCCTGATTGACCCGGAAACCGAAACGTCGTGGATTTACCGCGCCAACCAAGCCGTGCCCGATGTGTTCGCTGGCTTCGACCGTGAACTCAGCGGCGATCCCATACTGCCGGGCTTTGCCCTGGACTTGAGCTTATTGCGGTAAGGCCGGACCAGTTTGGTCAGCGGGCAGCAAACCCAGCCTGTACATAGTCCCAGAGCGCCGCCTCTTCCGCTTCCGGGTGGAACCACTGAAAGCGAGTTTCACGCCGAAACCACGTCAGTTGGCGCTTGACGTAGCGGCGAGTGTTACGCTGTAAAATCCGGACGGCTTCGGCGCGGTCATATTCCCCATCGAAATACGGCCACCACTCCTGATAACCAACTGTTTGCAGCGCGTTCAGCCCGCGCAGCGGATACAGAGCCCGGGCTTCAGCTTCGAGGCCAGCGGCGAGCATCTCGTCCACGCGGGCATCGCAGCGGGCGTACAGCTCCGGACGGGGGCGGTCGAGGCCAACAAATACGGTGCGCCAGGGCCGCGCGCCCCCATCGGCGGGGGCACTGCGGAAGCTGGAGAAGGGCCGGCCGGTGCCGAGCGTCACTTCCAGGGCACGCAGCACCCGCTGCGGGTTCTGCCGGTCGATGACGGCCCAGGCGGTGGGGTCCAGGGTTTGCAGTTCGGCCACGAGGGCGGGTAAGCCTTCAGCTTCCAGGCGCGCCAGCAGCAGTGGCCGCAACGCCGCATCCACGGCCGGAATGGCGGGCAGGCCGTCGGTCAGGGCCTGCTGATAGAGGCCCGACCCGCCCACGGCCACCACTACGGGCAGGCGTCGGAAAAGGTCGTCGGTCAGGAGTTGGACGGCATCGGCGGCAAAGCGCCCGGCCGAATAAAAGTCCTGAACCGAATGCGAACCGATGAAGTGGTGCCGGACGCCGTCCATCTCGGCCACCGTGGGCGCGGCCGTACCGATGGTCAGCTCGCGGTAGAACTGCCGGGCATCGAACGACACGATTTCGGTGCCCAGGCGCCGGGCCAGGGCCACGCTAAGGGCCGTTTTGCCCACGGCCGTAGGGCCAGCGAGGAGGAGGAGCGTGTTCAGGCGTAAAAACGGGGAGCGCCGAAGTGAAAAGGAACCGCCACGAAGGTAGGGCAGCGGCTATTTTTGGGGCTGATGCGGAAATGCTTTTTGTTGATAAGGCTGAGCCGTCAGATCCAGCTCTTGGCTGGCCCCAGGGTTTCGCTGTACAGCGCCACCAACCCCACCGCTTCCCGCTCCCAGTTCCAGACCCGCGCCGCTGCCCGGCAGTTGGCGGCGAGTTCCGCGCGGCGGGCGTCGTCGGTCAGCAGGCGGTTGAGTGCCCCAGCCAAAGTGGCTGGCGCCAGGTCGGGTATCAACTCGGCCACTTTGTGTTCCTGATTCAGGGCGCGGTATTCGGGAAAGTCGATGCAGACCTGCGGCACGCCGGCCTGCACATAGTCGAAGAACTTGTTGGCCAGCGAGTAATAGTAGCTCAGGCCCAGGTTCTGGAGCAGCATCGTGCCTACGGTGGCCTGCCGCGTCAGCAGGCGTAATTCGGCGGGCACCACGTAGCCCCGAAACTCGACGCGCGCGGCCAGGACCGGATCAGCGGCCACGCGGGCCCGTAGTGCGGCCGACAGGTCGCCCTCGCCGCAGATCACGAGCCGTGCGCCGGGCACCACCAGCGGCAGCGCGTCGAGCAGTTCTTCCAGCCCCCGGCCCACGTTCAGGGCGCCCTGGTAGAGAAGGAGTTTCGGGTTTCGAGTTTCGGGCTTTGGGCTTACTGCCTCACTCGGGCCTCGAAACCCGAAACTCGGAACTCCCTGTGCGGGCACATTGCGCACGACCCCGAATGGCCGGCCGTAGCGCTGCCGAAAGACCTCGGCCAGCGCCGGCCCCACGGTATAAGCTGCCGTGGCGCGGGGCACGATGAACGCTTCGACCCAGCGCCAGAGCCGCTGGATACGCGGACGGGCCACCACTTCGGGCACTTCCGTAAACAGCTCGTGGGCATCGTAGAGCCAGGGGCGCCGCTTGAGCCGGGCGGCGAGCCAGACCGACAGGGCCGTGTCCAGGTCCACGGCGGTATAAGCGGCGGGCGCGGGCTGGCGTAACAGCCACGCGAGCAGCCGCAGGTTGAATTCGAGGTAAAAAAACTTACCCGCCGCAAACCAGCACCGCAGCCGGTGCTGGTGATAAGGAGCAACGGCGAGCGGGCGCGAGGTCGCTTTTTCCCGCCCCACGAGCGTGACCCGGTAGCCCGCTTCCGCCAGCGCGGCGCACTGCCGCTGCATCCGCTGGTCGTAGGTGAGGTCGGTGGTGGCCGTCAGAATCAGGTGCCGGGGCGGGTGGGCGGAAGCAGGCAAAGCAGCGGCAGGAAGCCCCGAAAGGCGCTAAAAAGAGGGAATCACCGAAGCACCGGGCGTATCGGGTCGTAACCCGATGCCTACCGGGGCGGGCACGAACGCCGGTTAGGGTGCAATTTAGGGGCGCCCTACGGGTGTAGCGGGTTTTCTGGCACCCGGCACGTAGGTTTTACCGTTGTTGCCGACCGTGCCTCCTACACCTCCCTCTGTTCGTCCGTCCCGTCCGCTGCGCCCGGCTACTACGGCTGCGCAAAAGCTACTGCGGCTCCATACGCAGCTCACGGCGCCGGGCGAAACCGCGCCGCTGCCGTCTGGCCACCTGGTGCTGGTCTGCGCTGCGCCCGACGGGCAGGTGCTGGCGTGGCGGGCTGAAGCGGGGGCGGCGCCCCGGTCGGTAGCGGCGCTGACCGCGCTGGTGCAGCGCCACGCCGCCGTGCTGCTGGACCCCACGCTCCCCACTACCGGCCTGCTGGAACCCACCGGGACGAATGACGACCCTGACACCGAAGCCACCGTACCTCTGGCCTACATCAGCCGGCCAGTGGCGCTGGCCGGGCACGCCTTCCGGCTGATCGAGCTGACGCCGCGCGCGGCCTCCCTGCCCACGGGCCTGCCCAGCCTACCCGACCTGCCTGTAACCACCCAACTCGGCCGCACCTCGCAATTGGCCCTGGCTACGGAGCTGCTGACCCACGCTGCCCAGTTTCAGCGGCCCACGGAACTACTGGCCTTCGTGCTGCACAAACTGGTAGCGCGTACCCCCGCCGTGTGTGGCGCCGTGTACACCTACGACCCCGCCACGCACACCCTGCGCCGCCTGTTCGCCGAAGGCGCCCCCAATGATCGGCTGGCGGCCACGCTGAACGTGCGGGCCGACGCCATTGGTTTTCAGCGCCTCAACCGGCAGGCACTGGCCTGGGCCGGGCAGGTGCTGCGCGCGGAAATGACCAGCCATTGTCCGGACCGCCCTCTCGCCGTGTTGCCGGTTTGCTCGGATACGGCCCTCCACTACGTGCTGGTGGTGGTGTTTGAAGCCGGCTCCGACGCCGACCGGGCCGATGCAGCGGCCCTGCTGGCGCTCGTCGGGCAGGGGCTGAATTCGCTGGTGGCGCGCGAACACCTGCGGCGCGAGCTGGTGGCGTCGGAAGCCAAATACGAAAGCCTGTTCGCCACTTCCGCCGACGGCATCCTGCTCACCGACGGCCTGCGCGTGGTGGACGCCAACGCCGCCGCCGCTGCTCTGCTGGGCGTCCCGCGCGCCGCGCTGCTGGCGGATAGTCAGGCTGCGCTGGCAAGGCTGGCGGCGACCGTGGCAGAGTCGTCAGGCCCCTCCTGGGGGCAATTGCTGAACGAAACCCGCCTCACCGGCCGGCCACACAGCTTCGAGGGGCGCCTGGCCCCGGCGACGGCCCCCGCCCCGCCCCTGCCACCTAACGCCGACGCCAGCCCCGTGTCCCGGCTCGTGGAAATGCGCCTGCACCGGGTGCGGTTCGACGAGCAGGCCTACGTACAGGTGCTGCTGCGCGACCTGACCGAGCGGGCCGCGACCGACCAGGCCCTGCTGCGCGCCGAAGTGCAGCGCCAGAGCGCCCGACAGTTACGTAACCTCCTCGGCACAGTAGCGCTGGCCTATGTCAGCCTGGACCGGGAGGCGCTGATTACGGCCGTAAACGATTATTTCGTGGACCTGGCCGGCTACCCACGCCAGGAACTGTTGGGCCGCAATTACTTCGACCTGTTCGTGCCTGATCCGGCCGAACGCGAACGGCGGCAGACCAATTATCAGGAAAATATCATCGGCCGGCAGTTGATTCGGTCTGATTATGAACGCGAACTGCTCACCCGCACCGGCGAGCGGCGCATCATTCGCTGGTATCGGCTGCTGGAATACGACGAGCAGAATACCGTCACCGGCATCGTCAGCGTGGGCCGCGACGTGACGGCCAGCATCCAGGCCCGCGAAGCCTCGCTGCGCAGCGAAGCCCGCCTCCAGGACCTGTTCGACAACGCCCACGACCTGATTCAGCACGTGGCGCCCGACAATCGTTTTCTGCACGTCAACCGCGCCTGGCGCGAGACGCTGGGCTACGATGACGCCGACATTCCGCAGCTCACGCTCCACGACATCGTTCACCCTTATCACCGCGCCAAGCTGATGTATCAGCTCCGGGCGCTTTACCGGAGCGAGGACGTGAGCCGCCTCGAAACGGTTTTTCTGACCAAAACCGGGCGTTCCGTTCACCTGATCGGCTCGTTTTCGGCGCAGTGGGAAGGCGGCAGCGTGGTGGCGGCGCGCATCATCCTGCACGACATTACGGAGCGCATCAAGGCGGAGCGGCTCCAGAAAGTCTATTACTCGATTGCCAACCTGGCCATTTCGACCCGCGACCTCGACACCCTCTACGCCGCCATTCACCGCGAGCTGGGTCGCTTGCTGAGTACGCACAACTTCCTGATTGCCCTCTGCGACGAACACCGCCAGCACCTGTCGTTCGTTTATTACGCCGACCAGCACCTGGGGCCGCAGAGCGGCGGCCAGGAACGGCCGTTCGGGCGCGGGGTATCCGAGTACGTCATCGAACAGGGCCGGCCGCAGTTCTTTCTGCGGACTGACCTGGATGCCCTTGTCGGCCAGGGCATCCTGGCGCTGCACGGCCTCATCCCACAGGTGCTGCTGGCCGCCCCGCTGGCCGTGGGCGGGCGCGTAATCGGCTGCATCGCCGTACAGGACTACGCCAACGCCGACACCTATTCGGCCACCGACCTGGAAGTGCTGCACTTCATTTCGGGCCAGGTGGCGCTGGCCATCGACCGCAAGCGCAGCGAAATGCAGCTCAACCGCCAGAACGCCCGCCTGAATGCCATCTTTGAGAGCGGTTCGCACCAGATGTGGTCCGTGACGCCGCAGGGGCTGCTGAGCGCCTACAACCACAACTTTGCCCGGTTTTTCTTCGACGGCCACCAGGGCCGACCCGCGTTGGGCAGCGCCCCCGACTCGATGGCCGCGGCGCCGCCGGGGCTGCACCTGCCCGCCATTCCGAAGCCCCAGGACGCCGAAATGTGGCGCCGCGAGTACGCCCGCGCCTTCGCTGGCCAGACGCGCCATTTCGAGCTGCAAACCAACCGCCCGGACGGTAGCGAGGCCTGGGCCGACGTCTATCTCAACCCCATCCGGCTGCCCGACGGTACGCTGGAAGAAGTCTCCGGCATTGCCCACGACATCACGGAGCAGAAACTCGCCCAACTAGGTCTCGAACGCCAGGAAGAGCTGTTTCGGGGCATTTTCGAGAGCTTTCAGGACGTGTATTACCGCACCGACGCGGCGGGCCTGCTGACGCTGCTCTCACCGTCTGTGGAAACCATTTTCGGGTACCGACCGGAGGAAATCGTCGGCCGACCGGCCATCAGGTTTTACTTCGACACCGCTGAATATGACGCCCTGGTGGCGCGAGTGCGCGAAACCGGCTTCGCCCGCTCGTTCGAGGCGGCCTTCGTGGACCGCACGGGCCGACGCCGGGCCGTGCTCATCAATGCCCGCCTGCGGCGCGACCCTGCCGGCACGCCCATAGGGATGGAAGGGCTGGTGATGGACATCGGCGAACTGAAACAAACCCAACAGGCGCTGCTGCTGGCCAAGCAGGAGGCCGAAACCGCGCTGCACGCCAAGACGCAGTTTCTGGCCAATATGAGTCACGAGCTGCGGACCCCGATGAACGGCATCATCGGGATGATCGATCTGCTGCAACAGACCGTCACGACGCCCGAAAAACGGGACTACGTGGAAACGCTCCGCCGTTCGTCGGAGGCGTTGCTGGCGATTCTGAACGATATCCTCGACCTGTCGAAGATTCAGGCGGGGAAGCTGACCGTCCACCCGGGCCTGTGCGACCTGCACGAAGTACTCGACAAAGTGATGGCCCTGTTTGCCAACCGCGCGGCCCAGAAAGACCTGCGTTTCAAGCTGATGCTGCACCCGGCCTTGCCGCGTTTTGTGGAAACCGACGAAATGCGGCTGCTCCAGATTCTGTCGAACCTGGTGTCCAACGCCATCAAGTTCACCAGTGCTGGCGAAGTGGGTCTGATCGTATGCGTAGCGCCGACAGACAGCCCGGACTACGACCCCGCCACCGATCCGTTCACGCTTCTCGACCCCGCGCCCGTGCCGGACGGCGAGCTGCTGATCCGGTTTCAGGTCGTTGATTCGGGCATCGGCATCAGCGCCGAAGACGCCGCGCGGCTATTCACCGATTTCACGCAGCTCGACACCACATCCACCAAATCATTCGGCGGTACGGGCCTGGGTTTGAGCATCTCCCGCCAACTCACGGAGCTACTCGGCGGCCGGATCGGGGTGCGCCCCAACCCCACAGGAGGGTCCATTTTCTGGTTTACCATTCGCTGCCAACCCGCTGATGCCGCCGCCGGCGACCGCCTCCGTGCCCAACGCGAACAGGCTCGCCGCAACCGCGCCACCGGCTTCTTTCCGGCCGCGCCGCCGGTGCTGCTGGTCGATGACAACGCCGTGAACCAGAAGGTAGCCGCACTGCTGCTCCAACGGCTGGGCTGCCAGATCACGGTGGCCGACAATGGCTACCACGCCCTGGCGCGGGTACAGGAAACGCCCGCTGGCTTCCGCTTGATTTTGATGGATATTCAGATGCCCGACCTCGACGGCATCGAAACCACGGCCCGCCTGCGCGCCCAACTGCGGGCAGCTGGCCTCCCCTGCCCGCCCGTGGTGGCAATGACGGCCTACTCGATGCAGGGCGACGAAGAGCGTTTCATCGCCGCGGGCTTCGACGGTTACGTGGCGAAACCCGTTAAGTCGCACCACCTCTACGAAGCCCTGCGCCGCTACTGCCCCACCGAGCCCGTGATCGAGCCGCACGTGGTGGCCGACCTGGCGCCGGGCGCCCTGGCAACCCCGGAAGCCGAAGGCCTGGCCGAAGAGGCTGAAATGGAGCCCGAAATGGAGGCTGAAACGGAAATAGCAGTCGCTGTACCCGAACCCTCGCCCGAAGTCGTGCGGCAACTGGTGGAAATCGGCGGGGCCGAATTCACGGCCGAGCTGTTCGCCGAATACATCCGCGAAGCGGCTCCGCAACTCGAACAGGCGGCGCTGGACCTGAAGGCTGGCCGCGTAGGTGCCGTGCTGGCGCCCGTGCACCAGTTCAAGGGCGCCAGTGCCCAACTGGGCCTGACCGAACTGGCCGAACTGGCCCGCTCGCTGGAGCAGCGGAGCCGCGCCGGCCGCCCCGCCGCCGAGCTGACGGCCGACTTTCGGCGCCTACGGGCGTTATTTACGGCCTTTAGCGAGCACTACGCCCGCTTCCTGCCCGCCGCCTGACTCCTCCTTTTACGTCAGGCGCTCATTTTCAAGCGTCCGTCAACCGTCCGTTTACCCCTGGTCCCGCTATGAGCGTTCCCCGTACCATTCTGATTGCCGAAGATTCGTCGGTCATCCTGAACCTGACCAAGAAAATTCTCGAAAACCAGCGCTACACCGTGCTACTGGCCAAAAACGGCGCTGACGTGATGAAGCAGGTCGAGCTGCACCCCATCGACGGCATTTTGATGGACATCAACATCCCCATCAAGAACGGGATGGAATGCACCCGCGAAATTCGCGCGCATCACGACCCGCGGATCGCCCGGATTCCGATCATCGCCGTCACCGGCAACGCCGAAAACTACTCGGACGCCGATTTCAAAGCCGCCGGCGTGAACGTGTACCTGCCCAAACCCCTGGATTTCGACCTACTGGTGAGAACCGTGCGGGAGCTTTTTTGAATTACGAATTACGAATTACGAATTACACAGCGGTAATTCGTAATTCGTAATTCGTAATTCGTAATTCGTAATTCGTAATTCGTAATTCGTAATTCGTAATTCGTAATTGAAATACACTAAAGCCGCGCTCACCCGCCTGGAAGACATCTTCGCGGAGTCAGAATACGCCCTACGTTATGAACGGGGGCAGTTTCGAGCCGGCTACTGCGTACTGCGTGACCAGAAAGTGGTGGTTGTGAATCAATATTTTCCGCTCGAAGGTCGCATCAATTGCCTGCTCGAACTGCTGCGGACGCTGCCTGAGCTGGATTCCGACGCACTTTCGCCCCGCGCCCGTACGCTGCTGGCCACTGTCCGCAACGAAACCTGATCACTCCGGGCACGGGTGAGCGGCTTGGCCCTAAAACGCGCGCCAGGGCAACTCCCTCAAACCCTCTTACCCTTTCACCCTCCCACCCTCCCCGCCGATGCGCGTCACTTTTCTGGGCACTGGCACTTCGCAGGGCGTTCCCGTGATCGGGTGTCGGTGCGCCGTGTGCCGGTCGGTCGATTTCCGGGACCAACGCCTGCGCGTGTCCGTGCATCTGGCGCTACCCGACGGCCGAAGCGTGGTGATCGACGCTGGCCCCGATTTTCGGCAGCAGATGCTGCGCGCCCGCATCGACCGCCTCGACGCGCTGCTCTTCACCCACGAACACAAGGACCATACGGCCGGGCTGGACGATATCAGGGCCTACAATTTCAGCCAGCGCCAGGCAATGCCCGTCTGGGCCGAAACGCGCGTACTGCGGCAGCTTCGGCAGGAGTACGCGTACATCTTCGCCAGCGAAAAGTACCCCGGCACCCCAAGCGTGGACGAATTTGCCATCGACCCGGAACAGGATTTCGAACCCCTGCCGGGGCTGGCCGTTACGCCCGTTCGGGTGCTGCACCATAAGCTGCCCGTGCTGGGTTTCCGCATCGGCCGGTTCGCCTACGTGACGGACGCCAACTTCATCGCCCCTGAAGAACGCGACAAGCTGCGCGGCCTCGACGTGCTGGTGCTCAATGCCTTGCGACACGATCGCCATATGAGCCATTTTTCACTGGCCGAAGCCCTGGCCGTGATCGCCGACCTGGCCCCTTCCCGCGCCTACCTGACGCATATCAGCCACCTGCTCGGCCTTCAGCGCGACGTGGACCCCACGCTGCCGCCCAACGTCCGCCTGGCGTATGACGGGCTAGCGGTAGAACTGAGTGACTGAGTGGGACTGAGTGGGACTGAGTGACTGAGTGACTGAGTGACTGAGTGACTGAGTGACCGATTGGGACTGAGTGCCCAATACCCACCACCCCAATACCCACCACCCCAATACCCACCACCCCAGTACCCACCACCCCA
>JANPLI010000205.1:0-93716 GCA_031426455.1 Hymenobacteraceae bacterium
AATTGACGGTGTAGGTGGGCATATTCACCCCATTCACTTTCACCGCCGAGGCATACAGCAGGTTAGTGCCCGTCACGGTGACCACCGTGCCCGTACTGCCGCTGGTGGGCGTGAAGGAGGTAATGGTCGGGGCCGGGCAGGCCGTAAGCGTGATGCTGTTGGAAGCCACGGAAGTTTCGCCGTTCAGGCTGGCCACCGCCGAGTAGTTGCCCGCCGTGCTCGTCACGAGCGGGTTGGTGGTCGTATTGCCGGGCGAGAACGTGAACGTGGCCCCGGCCACCGGCGTGGGCGTGGTGTCGAGGGCACCGGTGGCGGTCAGGCGGGCCAGTCGGGTGGCCGAAGCGCCGTTGAAATTAAGGAAATCGCCGCCCGCCAGCACCCGGCCATCGGCCTGCAAAGCAGCGGCAAAGACCAGGTTGTCGAAGCCCGTGCCAGTGGCAAACGTGGCATCGCGGCTGCCATCGGCGTTGAGGCGCAGCAACCGGTTCAGCCCCGTGCTGCCGTTGTAGGCGGTGAAGTCGCCGGCCACCAGCACCTTGCCATTGGGCTGAAGAATCAGCTGCCGCACCGGGGCATCGAAGCCGGTGCCCATAACGAAGGTGCCATCCGCCGTCCCGTCGGCATTGAGGCGCACAATGCGGTTCTGGGGCACGCCTTTGTACGCCGTAAAAAAGCCGCCCACCAGCACCTTGCCATCGGGCTGCAAGGCCACGCTGACAACGTCGCTATCGAAGCCGGTGCCGGTGGCGAACGTGGCATCGCGGCTGCCGTCGGCATTCAGGCGAATGAGGTTGATTTGGCCCGGCGTGCCGTTGTAGGTAGTGAAAACGCCGCTCACCAGCACCTTGCCATCGGGTTGCAGCGTCAGGCTCGCTACCTGCCCGTCGAAGCCCGTGCCGACGACGAAGCTGGCATCGCGGCTGCCATTCGGGAGCAGGCGAATGAGGTTGTTTTGCGTCGTCCCGTTGTAGCTGGTGAAGCTGCCGCCCACCAGCACCTTGCCATCGGGTTGCACCGCCACGCTCCGCACCACGGCATCGAAGCCCGTGCCCAGGGCAAACGTTATATCCCGCGTCCCGTCGGCATTGAGGCGCACCAGCCGGGTCAGCCCGGTGGTGCCGTTGTACGCGCTGATACCGCCGCCCACCAGCACCTTGCCATCGGCTTGCACCGCCACGCTGATGACGCCGCCGGTGAAGCCGGTGCCGCTGGCAAAGGCCGCATCTACCGCGCCATCCGGCAACAGCCGCGCAATGCGGTTCTGGGTAGCGCCTTTGTACGTGGTGAAGTTGCCGCCCGCCAGGATGCGGCCATCGGCCTGCACCACCATTGCCAGCACCCGCCCGCCAAACCCGGTGCCGGTGCCAAAGGCCGGGCTGCTCGCCGCCCCCGTCAGGCTGCGCGGCTGACAAACATCCTGCGTCCCCAGCGGGCTGAGCGAGGCCAGTAGCCCCGCCGGCCGCGGCGCGTAGGTAAAGGTGGCGCTGCTCGTGGTGTTGCCGTTCACCGAGGTCAGCGTGAGCGCCCCCGTGGCGGCATCCACCGGCACCCGCACCGTGAGGCTGGTGGCCGACTGCGCCGTAAACAAGCCCAGCCCGCCGGTGCCGAAGCGCACGCCCCGCACCCGGTCGAGGTTGGTGCCGGTGACGACGACGAGCGTGCCCGCCGGCCCGCTGGCCGGCGCAATGCCGCCGACGGTCGGGTTCAGCACCGTGAACGTGCCGCCCGTAGCCGTGCCGGCCGCGTTGGTTACCCGTACCACGCCGGTGGTGGTGCCCGCCGCCACGGTGAAGGTCAGGCTCGTAGCCAAGCGGGCCGTAATCGTGGCCGCCGTGTTATTGACCGTCACGCCGGTAACGTCGGCCAGGGTGGTGCCAGTGATCGTTACCACGGTGCCCGTTTCGCCGCTGGTGGGCGTGAAGGAGGTGATAGTCGGCGCCACGCAGTCCGTCACCGTCACGATGTTGGAATTCGTGGTGACGCCGTTGAGCGTAGCTCTCGCCTGATAGGTGTTCGCGCGGGGGGGGAAGTACGGGTTGGAGCCGTTGGCGTTCGACATGCTGAACGCAACCCCGCTTATTGGCGTGGGTGTGGTGTTCTGGGTGCCATCGGTGGCGAGGCGCACCAGCCGGTTCTGCCCCGCGTTGCCGTTGTAGCTCGTGAAGCTGCCGCCCGCCATTATCAGGTTGTTGGCTTGCAGGGCCAGGGTGGTTACGGCGCCGTTGGCCCCGGCCCCTGGCACAAAGCCGGTATCCACGGAGCCATCGGCGTTGAGGCGGATTACGCGGACCGCGGCCACGCCTTTGTAGGTCGTGAAGTTGCCGCCCAGCACCAGCTTACCGTCGGCCTGCACCAGGATGCTCTGCACCGTGCCATTGAAGCCCGCGCCCGCCACGAAGGTGGCATCCACCGTTCCGTCAGCCAGGAGGCGGACAATCCGGTTGTGGGCCGCGCCTTTGTAGGTCGTGAAGCTGCCGCCCAGCACCAGTTTGCCATCGGGCTGCACCCCGATGCTGAACACGCTGCCCGCCCCGAAGCCCGTGCCGACGTTGAGCGTGGCATCCACCGAGCCACTAGGGTTGAGCCGGACCAGGCCCCTGGCCGCCGTGCCGTTGAACACGGTGAAGGCCCCGCCCAGCAGCACCTTGCCATCGGCCTGCAAAGCCACTTTGTACACGGAGTTGTTCGCCCCCGAGCCCACCGCGAACGTCCCATCGTAGCTGCCATCGGGGTTCACGCGGGCCACGCCGTTCGTCGCCGACCCGTTGTAGGAGCTGAAGTCGCCGCCCACCACCAGCTTATAGTCGGTCCGCGCCAGTTGGACTTCGGTCTGCATCACGTTGTCGGTCTGTACCACCATGCTGCGCACCGTCGCGTTGAAGCCCGTGCCGTAGATGCCCCCGGCCGGCCCCAGGTTGAAGGAGCCGCGGATTGTGCCGGGGCTGGCCCAGCCGTCGGCGTAGAGCCGCGTCAGGTTGCGGGGGCCGGTGCTGGAAGTGAAATTCCCGCCCACGATGATGGTGTTGTCCGGGTACCGCACCACGCACTGCACCGAGCCCCCGGCCCCCAGCGTGATGGCCCCGGAGGTAGCAAAATTGCCGTCGCGGGTGCCGTCCACGTTGAGCTGCATGATGCCCTGGTGGCCGGTCGTACCGTCGTAGGAAGTGAAATCTCCGGCGACCAGCACCTTGTTGGCCAGCGTCAGCGTCACGTCGTTCACCGCGGCATTGTAGCCCGTGCCGGTGGCAAAGGCCGGGGTGCTGGCCGTGGCCGTGAGGGTTCGCGGCGCGCACATATCCAGCGGCCCGGCGGGCGTGACCGTGGCCGTTAGCCCCGTCGGCTTCGGCAGGTAGGTGAAGGTGGTGTAGCTGGTGAGTACCTGGCCATTTGATAAGGTAAGCGTGAGCGGCCCGGAGGCCGCATCCACCGGCACTTCCACCGTGACGCTGTTGCCGTACTGCTCGTACCCCGTAATCCGCCCCACCCCGCCCGTGCCGAAGCGCACACTCTGGGTGGGCAGGAGGCGGTTGCCCTGGATGGTAACCAGCGTACCCGCTGGCCCGCTGGTGGGCGAGACGCCGGGGGAGCTAGGAAAGGGGCCGTCCAGCAGGCGGGCCCCCGGGCAGGCCGTGAGCGTGACCGTGTTAGAGGCCGGCGCGGTTTCGCCATCCAGGCTGGCCACCGCCGAGTAGTTGCCCGCCGTGGTGGTGGTGAGCGGGTTGGCGGTGGTGTTGCCCGGCGAGAAGGTGTAGGCGGCCCCGTTGATGGCCGTCGGCGCGTTGTTCAGGCTGAAGTCGGCATTCACCCGCACCAGGTTGTCGTTGTTGGTCGGGGTGCCGTTGGTGGCCAGGTTGCTGTACGAGTCGAAGCGGCCGCCAATCAGCAGCTTGCCATCGGGCTGCCCGGCCACGGCGTACACCACCGCGCCGTTGGTGCCGGCGCGGGTGGCGGCGTAGCTGTTGGTGCCGGCGCCCGACCCGTCCGAATTCAGGCGTACCAGCCCCGATTCGCCGGTGCCGCCCGACCGGCCCACCAGCACGTGGCCGCTGCGCTGCAACGCCACCATCACCACGATGGGAAGGTAGCCGGGGGCAAAGGTGGGGTCGATGAGCCCGGTGGGAAGGATGCGCGCCAGGTTGTTGCGGCCCGTGCCGTTGTATGAGGCGAAATAGCCGCCCGCCAGGATTTTGCCATCGGCCTGCACTGCCAGGCTATTCACATAGGCCCCGTTGTTGTTCACCCCGTTGTTATAGATGAAAAAGTTGGCGCCGCTGGGCGGGAACGTGGTGTCCAGGGTCCCGTCGGCGTTCACGCGAACGAAGCGGCCTTTGTTCAGGTCGCCGTTGAAGGCCGTGAAATTCCCGCCCAGCAGCACCTTGCCGTCGTCCTGCAAGGCAATGGCATACACCGAGAAAATGGGCGTCGTCTGCGGGTTGAAGGTGGCGTCGAGGCTGCCGTTGGCGTTGAGCCGCATCGCCCCCGCCTTGGCCTGGCCGTTGTAGGCAGTGAACAGCCCTCCCACCAGGATTTTGCCGTCCGGCTGCACCACCACCGTCTGTACATACGACGGGAAGTTGCTGCTGGTCGTGGCCCCGATGCCCGAACCCATCGCAAACGTGCCATCAATGGAGCCATCGGCGTTGAGCCGAATCAGGCGGGAGGCCGCCGCGCCGTTGAAGGTGCTAAAGTTGCCGCCCACCAGCACTTTGCCATCGGCTTGCAGCGCGATGCTGTTCACGGTGCTGTTGAAGCCCGAGCCGACACTGAACGTGGCATCGACGGTGCCATCCACGTTGATGCGGGCAATGCGGTTCTGATTGAAGCCGCCGTTGGTCGAGGTGCTGCCGCCCACCAGCAACTTGCCGTCGGGCTGTAGCACCATACTCTGCACCGTACCCCAAATGCCTCCTCTGTTCATCGCAAAGGCCGGCGTCGCGGCCGTAGCCGTGAGCGTCCGGGCCTGGCACAAATCCAGCGGCCCCACCGGGCTGAGGGTGGTCGCCAGCCCCCGGGGCCGCACGATGTACGAAAAGCTGCCGGTGCTGCTCACCGCGTTGCCCGTGACCGGCGTGAGCCGGATGGTACCGCTGGCCGCATCCACCGGCACCTTCACCGTGAGGCTACCGGCCGACTGCGCCGTGAACAGCGCCAGCGCGCCCCCGCCGAAGCGCACGCCCCGCACCCGGTCGAGGTTGGTGCCGGTGATGGTGACGCTGGTGCCCGCCGCCCCGCTGCCCGGCGAGAAATTGCTGATGGTGGGCGCCTGCGCCAACACCCCGAGCGGGGCCAGCAGCGGGGCGGCCAGTAGCAGGAGCGTCACTAGCCAGGGCCAGGTACGCGAGGGCAAAGGGTAGGCGGCAGACTTCATCGGGAAATGGGTAAAGGTGAAAGAAACGGGTATTGACAAGCGATCAGGAGCGGCTCGTACGCCGCTCATTCCTACCATTCTACAAAGGGCGCTCTTCGGCGCCCCACTTTGCAACTGCCCGACACCCCCTGTTTAGGGGGTACCTGGATTTTCGCCCCCCTTTGACCGGTGGCTGCCCGCGCCGCCCCCCCCCCGAAACCGGGGTGAACGCGTAGCATCGGGCGGCGCAAACCAGGATTGCTCGGGCTCGGACGCGGATGGGGGCGGTCATCGCGACGCTCACGGGTGCGGACCGCTACCGGCGGGCCGGCGGGGCGGACGAGAGCGGTTCGCCCAGTAAGCAGGCCATCTGGACTTGCAGCGTTTGCCGGCTGGCCAGCGCCAGGCTGCCGGCGGCGCCCGATAAGGTTCGAGATGAAATGCGGGAGAAGTGAACCATCGGCTTTGGAGACAGAAAAGCCGGACGTGGGTCGTCCGGCGCTCCAAAGATGCTGATGTGGCCACGGGTGCCGAACCGGTTTGTAGCCGAATGCCCGTTTCGTGTGGTCGAACACGGCTGGCGCCAGCCCTGGCCTTGCTTAGTCGAACCGCTGGAGGTGCTTGAGCAGCTCGTCGCGGTAGGTGCCGCCCACCGGCACCTCCACGCCCCGCAGCCGCACGAGGTTGGCGCGCAGGTCCACCTGGTCGATGGCCGCCAGCTGCACCAGCGCGTTGCGGCGCACCCGCACGAACCGGTTGGGCGGCAGCTTTTCTTCGAGCTGGCGCAGGCTGATGCGCACGGCGTACTTGTGGCTGATGGTGTGGATGCTGACGTACACGTCGTCCGATTCAAGCCACAGCACGTCGTCGTAATACACCTTCACGAGCTGGTAATTCTGCCGGACGTAGAACGCGTCGGGCACCAGCGCGCTACCATCGGCCAGCGTGGCGGTGGCGCCCCCCGCGGCGCGGGCGAAGTGCGCGACCGCCATTTCCAGGGCGCGGGCCAGCAGGCTTTCGTCGTAGGGCTTGATGAGGAACGCGAACGGCCCGGCCTTCAGGGCGCGCTCGTAGGTGGTGCGGCTTTCGTCCGAAGTCAGGAAGATCAACGGTACGGCCCGCTGCTGGAGCAGCTGCAACGCCAGCTCGACGCCATCCACGTCGCCCTTCAGGTGAATGTCGAGCAGCAGGATGTCGGGCTGCTGATCGGTGAACATTGCCTGCGCTTCGGCCGCCGTGGCAGCGGTGCCCACCAGCTCATAGCCGAGTTGCTGCACCTGATGCCGGAGCAGCCGGGCCTGTAACGTATCATCTTCAACGGCTAACAGGCGTAAAGGCGACATACAAACGCACGTACAGGGGCAGGGGAGAGAAAGGCGGCGGGCATACGCGGCCGTCAGCTAACGGGTTCGCGGGTACCGAGGCGGAACTCGAACGTCGTGCCCTGCCCCGGCTCGCTGCTGACCTGCAAAGTACCGCCCATCAGCGCCACGAAGTGCTGGCAGATCAGCAGCCCCAGGCCGGTGCCGCTCTCGCCGGCCGTGCCGCGGGTCGAACGGTCGGCGCCGGCCTCAAACAGGCTTTCCAGTTGGGCGGCGCTCATCCCGACGCCCGTATCGCGCACCGCGAACCGGAGCCGACCGTCGGCGGTAGCGGCGGCGCTGACGGTCACGGTGCCACCGGCCGGGGTGAACTTCACGGCGTTGTTGACGAGGTTGCGCAGCACGGTGGCCAGCAGCGCGGGGTCCGCCCAGACGGGCGGCTGGTCCGGCGCGGTTTCCACCCGCAGCGCCACGCCTTTGGCCTCGGCCAGCGGCCGGTAGAGCCGGACGGCCGCGCCGAGGGCCTCGGCCGGGGCCACGGGTTCGGGCTGGTTGCGGACTTCGTTGCTCTGGGTGCGGCTCCAGTGGAGCAGGTTGTCGAGCAGGGTGCCGAACTGCTGGGCGCGCGCGGTCAGCTCGTCGGCCAGCGACCCCAGCTCGGCAGGGTTGGGGTGGTCGGCGTAGTACTTCACCAGCGGCATCGCCTGCTGAAAGTTGGCCACCGGGCCGCGCAGGTCGTGGCCGATGATGGTCATCAGTTGGTCTTTGGTGCGGTTGGCCAGGCGCGCGGCGGCTTCCGAGCGCCGCAGCCGCCGGTAGAACCAGCCGCCGCCGAAGAGCAGCAGCGCTAACGTCCCGATCACGCCCAGCAGCCCCAGGGTGCGGGTTTGGGCGCGCTCGGCGCGCAACCGGGCGATGCGCCGCTGCTGCTCCAGGTCCTGGATGCGGGCGCGCTGGGCGGCCACGTCGAACCGGGTCTGCTGCCGGGCCAGCTCCTCGGCGTTGTTCGTGACGTACTGCGAGTCCTGCACCGCCATCAGCCGCTCCAGGGTGCTGATGGCCGCCTGCGGGGCCGTCTTTTTCTGACACGCCACCTGCTGCCGCAACAGTTGCAGCGTGGCTTCGGGCATTTGCAGCGCGTGGGCGCGGCGCAGCAGCGCGGGGGTGTTCGCCAGGACGCGGGCGCAGTCGCCGCGCCGGCTGTACGCTTCGAGCTGCACCACTTCGGCCATCGTTTGGGCGTAGCCGTTGCGGTCGGCGGCGCGCAACAGGCCGAAGATGGGTTCGAGCAGCAGCAGGGCCGAATCCGGGGCGGTCTTGACGATGGCCTGCGCCCAGTTCGAGCGCAGCGTGACTTCCGCCAGCGAGTCGCGGCGGGCGCGCAGCAGCCGGAGCGTCGGCGGCCCGAGCCGCGCCGCCTCGGCGCGGTGGCCCAACTGCGCGTGCGCCGACACCACCCGGATGCGGATGTCCGCGTCCGATTCCGGCGATAGCCGCCCGTAGCGCTCCGCCGCCGCCAGCGCCTGCTCGTAGGCGCGCAGCGCCTGGGCCTCGTCGCCCTCGGCCGAAACCGTCATCCCGAGCAGCATATGCGTCTGCCAGAGCCGGTGCGGCTCGTGGGCGGCGGTGGCCCGCTCCAGGGCCAGGGCCAGGTAGCGGTGCGCCTGCAGGAAGTCGCTCTGCCGCAGCCCCAGCCAGCCCCGCGAGTTATAGTACCCGATCTCGGCGTAGGTATCGCCCGCCCGCCGGGCCAGGGCCAGGCCGTGGTCGAGGCGGCGGGCGACGCTGTCGAACGGCTGGTCGGTGTGCGCCCAGAACCAGTCGTAATCGGCGCGGGTCGCCACCGTGTCGGGCGGCGCCCCATAAGCGCTCGCCCCCAGCAGGCTGAGCAGCCCCCCCAACGCGCCCCGCCACCGGGAAGCAAAGCCGACGTGCCATAACCGCATACGAACGGGTGAGAAGGAATGAGGCCAGCCAAATTACGCGTTATCGGGCGTCCGCCGCCAAAACCGCTTTCGTGAATGAACCCCGCGCGTGCTACCCACCGCCGTCGTACATTGGGGCCTTCAATGGTTGTATTTCTCGTTTTCCTCACTAACCACCCCCAATGAAAAAGCCCAAATCCGGTAAGCTCTTCGGCCGCAAGTTCCGCAACTGGCTGCTGGGCCTGGTGTTGTCGCGGCAGGACCTCAAGTCGATCCTGAGCTACACGCTCAACGCCCTGAAGCAGGACGGCGCCGAGTGGCAAGCCAAGATTGCCCTGCTCCAACCCCGCTACGACGCCTTCGACGCCCGCCTCGTGGCCCGCGCCGGCGCCGGCGCCCAGCAGCAGGGCCAGACCCTGCAAGCCGATACGGTGTACCGCCTCATCAAAACCTTTATGAAGCGGGCCTACAAGAAGAGCTTCGCCGCGCTCGAAGAGGACAACAAGACGCTCTACGAGGAATTCTTCCCCCAGGGGCGGACCGAATTCACGGGCGGCTCGCGCCAGACCATCGGCACGGCCTTCCCGCGCTTCGTCCAAACCTTGACCGCCCACCAGGCCGCCGTGCCCAACGGCGCAGCCCTGCTGACGGACGCCACCACCCTGGCCGCCCAGTGGAAGGCCGCCCGCACGGCCCAGGACGAGCGCAAGAAAACCGTCAAAACCGTCGCCACCACCCTCGACGCCGACGAGACCGACATCCTCATCGAGCTCTTCGGCGTGTACGCCGCTCTGCTGGCCAAGTACTACAAAACGCCCGAACGCGTGCTGGATTACTTCGACTTTTCGGTGCTGCCCACCTCCCAGCCCGAAGCCGACGACGCCGACGCCGAACCGGTCACCCCGCCCACCCCGCCCACCCCGTAGCGAAAAACGCCCTTGGGATACCCGACAAGGGCTTCGGGTTTTTTCAAGGTGCCTGTCGGGTCTCCGACAGGCACCTTTGATTTTCTGCGAGTGCCTG
This sequence comes from Hymenobacteraceae bacterium, assembly GCA_031426455.1. Classification (GTDB taxonomy): domain Bacteria; phylum Bacteroidota; class Bacteroidia; order Cytophagales; family Hymenobacteraceae; genus JANNMJ01. Next base: position 9,618 of record JANPLI010000205.1, read on the forward strand.
TAGGGTGTCCGACAGCGGCCTTTACATTTCCATTGGTGTCTGTCGGGTGTCCGACGGAGGCCTTTGCATTTCCACCGGTGCCTGTCGGGTGGCCGATGGGCGGGTGTATTTTTACCGGGCAGTTCGCGCCAATTTTTATGGAGCCTCCTATCTCACGTATTGTCAGCACACCTAATATGCGGTTTGGCAAGCCCCGAATCGATGGGCACCGCATCACGGTTTCGGATGTGGTTTGCTGGCACGAGCAGCAGGGCCAAACACCAGCCCAGATCGCAACTGATTATGCTTTGACGCTGGGACAGGTGTACGCGGCGCTTTCCTATTACTTTGACCACAAAGCGGAAATCGACAAGGAGATTGCCGACAGCGAAGCTTTTGCGGAAGAGATGCGGGCGAAGTATCCTTCGCTGTTGCAGGAAAGATTGCGTGGCGACACTGCCTAGAGCGGTTTCGGCGTCCATATACGCGACCCCGTAGGGGTCACCGTTCGGTAGAATACCCGTGACCGTCGTCCCTGGCGACCCCGTAGGGGTTACCCTTCGGGACGGCACCGTACATCAGGTCTGAAACCGCGCTAAACCGTCAGTCCATCGTGACCACCCCACAACCCATCTGGCAGCGCATCCGCCCACGGCTAAGCGCTTATGTGGCTGCAAATCAGCTGGAGGTCACCGAGCTAGTTGGTGCCGCCATTATCACGGTGGTGAATCCGAGTGGTTTGCTTGTGAAAGTGACCGTAGTGGATAACATTCACGAATGGTTTATCACGGTCAGCGACCCCATTACACAAGAAAAAATATTTGACGACTGGCGCGACCATTTCGCCTTAGCCAACGAAAGCAACGACGCGATTGGCGCCGAAATGGAAGAGTCGGTCATCGATTTCCTGCGTGTCTTCCAAATCTACCCCATTCGGGTAGTGATAGTGAAACCAGCCAGGAAAATATTTGGCATCCAGTTCAGAAAGACGCTACAGCTGGAATACCTGACTCCGCAAGGCTGGGTGACGGAGGACGAGTTGCCAACGGCTGATTGACTACCCCCCAAACCGCAGCGCTTCCCCCATCCGCTGCTCATCGAACACCCCGTCGGCGTAAGCCAGGTGCCCGCTGACCCAGGTATGGGTCACGCGGCCGCGCAGGGTTTCGCCTTCCAGCGGCGACCAGCCCACGTGGTACAGCGTGTTGGCGCGGGTTACGGGGACCTCGGCGGCGGGGTCTACCAGCACCAGGTCGGCGTAGTAGCCTTCGCGCAGAAAGCCCCGGTCCGGGATGCGGAACAGCGTGGCGGGGTTGTGGCAGGCTTTTTCCACGAGCCGGGGCAAGGGTAGCAGATTCATCGTCAGCAGCATCGGCAGGGCGTGTTGCAGCAGCGGCAGGCCGCTGGGCGCCTGCGGGTAGGGCTGGTGCTTTTCATCCCAGGTGTGGGGGGCGTGGTCGGTGGCGAGGATATCGAGGCGGTCGTCGAGCAACGCCCGGCGCAGGGCGGCACGGTGGCGCCCCTCCTTGATGGCCGGGTTGCACTTGATCTGGTGGCCGAGGCGCTCGTAGCCAAAGCGTTCGTCGTCAGCGGCGAACCAGAGATGATGGACGCAGACTTCGGCCGTGATCCGCTTGCCCGCCAGCGGGCCGGGGGCGAACTGGCTTAGCTCTTCTTCAGTGCTGATGTGCAGAATGTGCAGCTTCGTATTGTGCCGCCGGGCCAGCTCGATGGCCAGCGCGCTCGACTTCCGGCACGCTTCCACCGACCGAATGACCGGGTGGGCCTCCGGCGGAATCCGCTCGGCCCCGCCGTAACGCGCCACGGCGTCGGCGTAGTCGGCCCGGATCGTGGCCTCGTCCTCGCAGTGCGTGGCAATGAGCAGCGGCGACTCAGCGAAGATCGTTTCCAGCGTACTGGGGTTATCGACCAGCATCGCGCCGGTGCTGGAACCCATAAAAATCTTGACGCCCGCCACCCGCGTGGGGTCGGCCCGGAGCACGTCCCGGAGGTTGTCGTTGGTAGCGCCGAAGAAGAAGCCGTAGTTCGCCAGCGAGGTCTGGGCGCCGCGGGCCAGCTTGTCGGCCAGGGCGGCGTCGTTCGTCGTGGTGGGGTTGGTGTTCGGCATCTCCATAAACGAGGTCACGCCACCGGCCACGCCCGCGCGGCTCTCGGAGCCGATGGTGCCCTTGTGGGGAAAACCCGGCTCGCGGAAATGCACCTGGTCGTCGATCAGCCCCGGCAGCAGCAGTTGGCCGGCGCCCTCGATTTCCGTCGCCCGCTCCCGGACGCTGATCTGCGGGTCGATGCGCGCAATGCGCTGGTCTTTGATCAGCAGGTCGGCCACCCACTGGCGGCCATCCGTGACCAAGGTAGCGTTGCGAATCAGGGTAGTAGCCATTAGCGTAGTGGGGTAAATGGTAACGACGGACCGGCGGGCCGGCAGAAAAAGCCGCGATTTTCCGACAAAAAGCCCCGTTCCGCAAAAGTCGCGAAAGAATTACCGCCCCGCCTACGTTGGGCAACCCTTCGGCTCCGCACCGGCTCCTTCGCCGCACTGCTATACCCCTAATTCCTGAATGCGACATTTTCGCCCGCTGCTGACGCTGTTCGGCACGCTGCTGACGGCCCCGGCCTTTGCCCAGACACCGGCCCAGGCACCGGCATCGGCCACCCCGCCCGCCACGGCCCGGATCACGGGCACCGTGCTCGACTCAGCCTCCCGCCAGCCCATCGCCTACGCCACCGTCGTCCTGCTGAAGGCCGACGCCGGCCCCGCCGATAAACCCCTGACCGGCGTAGCCGCCGACGAGGAAGGGCGCTTCACCATCAGCAAAGTAGCGGCTGGCACGTACCGGGTGCGCGCCACCTACGTAGGCTTCCGGCCCCTGAGCCGAACGGTGACCGTAGCCGACGGCGCCACCGTGTCTGTAAGCACCTTCGCGCTCGCATCGGCCGCCAAAGAATTGAGCGAGGCCGTAGTAACCGGCGAAAAACCCATCGTGGAAGTGAAGCCCGACCGGCTGATTTACAACGCCGAACAAGACGCCTCCAACGCCGGTGGCACCGCCGCCGATGTGCTGCGCAAGGCCCCGCTGCTGAGCGTGGACGGCGACGGCAACCCGAAGCTCCGTGGTTCCGGCAATTTCAAGGTGCTGGTCAACAATAAGCCCTCCCCCACCCTGGCCCGCAACCTGGCCGAGGCGCTGAAGGGAATGCCTGCCGACCAGATCAAAAGCATTGAGGTCATCACCACGCCGCCCGCCCGCTACGACGCCGAGGGCACGGCTGGCATCATCAATATCATCCTCAAAAAAGGCGTGGACCGGGGCCTGAACGGCTCGGTGGGCGCCTCCACCGGCAACCGGAACTCCAGCGTCAACAGCTCGCTCAATTTCAAGAAGGGCAAGGTGGGCGTCAGTACCTCGCTCAATACCGGCGGGTGGTACGGGCCGCAGCAGTTTACCCGCGACCGCACCGACTACGCCGTCGGCGACGCCGGGCAGCGCCAACAGCCGACCGGCAACCTCCACCAGCTCGGCGAGGGCCGTTACGGCGGGCAGTGGTATTATGGTACGCTGGGAATCGACTACGACCCCGCCGAGCATCATTCCTTCTCGCTCAACGGCTCCATCAACGGCGGGGGCGGCTTCGGGCAGCAGGATATTTTCAATCAGTACGCGGCCGTCGCTAACCCGGTCCTCCAGCAGCTTTACACCCGCGCCACCCGCGAGCTCTTCAGTTGGACCAACCAGGAACTGACCGGCACTTACACCCGCACCTTCGCCACGCCCCGCCGCGAGTGGACCGTGCTGGCCCAGGCCGCTCGCAACGGCGGCACCTACGGCTACCGCCTCAACCAGTTCAATACGCTTACTGCTGGAGATGAGGCGAATGCCGCCTACCGCGAGCGCAGTGCCGGCCGCACGCCCGGCGCCGAATACACGCTGCAAACCGATTTCACCCAACCCATCGGCGAGAAGCAGACGCTCGACGTGGGCGCCAAAGGCATCTGGCGCCACACGGCCTCCGTGGGCGATATCGACGGCTTCACGCCCGGCCAGGACGCCGATTTCGTGCCGCTGCCCAGCCGCCGCACCGACTTTACCTACGACCAGCAGGTGCAGGCGCTGTACGGCATCTATGGTTTCAGCCTGGGCACGAAATGGAATTTCAGCCTCGGCACCCGCGCCGAGCGCACCGCCCTGCAAGCCGACTTCCGCACTACCGGCACCCGTTTCACCCAGGACTACTACAACGTCCTGCCGAACGGTAGCGTCCAGTACAAAATCTCGGAGCCGAGCAGCCTGCGCCTGGCCTACAGCAAGCGCATCAGCCGGCCGTTCATCGACTACCTGAATCCCTACGTCGATAGCTCCAACGCGCTCAACATCTCCTACGGCAACCCCCGCCTGAACCCGGAACTGACCGACTCCTACGAACTGAGCTACAACACGCTCATCAAGACGGCCACCATCAGCATCAGTGGTTCGGTGCGGCGCACCGGCAACGCCATCGAATCGGTCCGGCTGCCCACCGACCGGCCCGGCGTCTCGGCCAATACCTTCGCTAACGTGGCGTCCAACGCGTTCTATCAGCTCAATTTCTACGGCTCCGTCAAGCCGCTGCCGAAGTGGGAGCTGAGTGGCGGCCCGGACGTGCAGTATATCACCCGCACCTCGCCGACGCTGGGCATCCGGCGGCGCGACGGCTTCACGGGCGGCCTGAACGCCAATACCTCGTATCAACTACCGAAAGACTTTTCGCTGAACGCCTTTGTATACTATTCGCTATCGACGCCCAACCTACAGGGGCGCGGCGGTGCGAACCTTTACTATTCGATAGGTGCGAAAAAGCAGCTTTTCAAGCAGAAAGCTGACCTGACGCTGAATATCCAGAACCCCTTCAACGACTATTGGGCCTACCGAAATAACCTGGATACGCCTTACCTAACCGAGCGTAACGAGTACCGCAACTACCAGCGCGCCTTCCGCCTCTCGTTCACCTACCGTTTCGGCCAGGCCCAACAGGGCAAACAACGCAAGTCCATTTCCAACGACGACAAGAAAGGCGGCGGCGGTGGTGGCCAGAAAGGAGGGTAACGAGAATTACGAATTACGAATTACGGGTTGCGAATTCGTAATTCGTAATTCCATATAGCCCACGCTAGTTCGGCTTGCTGGTGCAACATTGCCAGACCGTTGTGCGTGTGGGCACCGCGCGCTTCGGCTTCGCGCAGCAGGCGCGTTTGGGGCGGGTTGTAGATTAGGTCGTACACCCAGTTTGCCGGACTGAGGCGCTGAAACGGCACCGGCGGTACGGCTTCCAGGTCCGGAAACGTGCCCACCGGCGTGCAGTTGAGCAGGAGCGGGAAGGTTTCGAGGGCGTGGGGGCCCGCCGCCAGGTCGTCGTAACCCAGGTCGCCGCCGGAACGAGATACCAGTGTGGCCTGCATCCCCAGTTCGCGCACCGCCCAGCGCGCGGCCTGGGCCGCGCCGCCCGTGCCCAGCACCAGCGCCGAACCGGCGGGCGGACCAGCGTACCACGCCCGCAGCGTGTGGAGCAGGGCGGGCGCGTCGGTGTTGTGGCCGCGCAGCCGGAAGCCGTCGGGGGCCGTGGCGTCGGGCAGGCGCTGAATGCAGTTCACGGCCCCGATAGCGCGGGCAGCATCATCGAGGTCGTCCAGAAAAGGAATGACCGCGCGCTTGTGCGGCACCGTCACGTTCAGGCCGCGCAGCGCCGGATCGGCGCGAAACAGCGCCCGGACGGCAGCGGCGTCGGGCACATCATACAGCTCGTAACGGTGATCCGGCAGGCCCAACTGAGCAAACTTCGTCCGGAAGTAGCCCGGCGAAAACGAGTAGCTGATCCCGTGGCCCAGCAGGCCGAAGTGCGCCGCCGCCGTCATTACACCGCCGTAGGCTTCCGCTTGCCCCGAAAGGCCGTCAGCAAGGGCGGCAGCACCGACAGGATGACAATGGCGTAAATCAGCTTCTCGAAGTTGGCTTTCACCACCGGAATATTCCCCGTGTAATAGCCCAACAGCGTGATCGACAGCACCCAGAGCGCCGCGCCAGCAATGCTGTAGGCCAGAAAGGTGCGGTACTTCATCGTACCCACCCCCGCCACGAACGGCGCGAACGTGCGCACGATGGGTACGAAACGCGCCATAATCAGCGTCTTACCGCCGTGCTTGGCATAAAACGCCTGCGTCTGTTGCAGATATTCCTGCTTCAGCAACGGAATACGGCCCGAAAATACTCGCGGCCCCAGATAATTGCCAATGCTAAAGTTGAGATTGTCGCCCAGTAGCGCCGCCGTGAAGAGCAATCCCATCAGCTTGCCCACTTCCAGCCCCGAATTTGGCTGCGCCGCAATGGAGCCAGCCACGAACAAGAGCGAGTCGCCGGGCAAAAAAGGAAACAGCACGACGCCCGTCTCGGTGAAGACAATGGCGAACAAAATGCCATAAGCCCAACCGCCGTACTGCTGCGTCAGCGTCAGCAGGACCAAATCCGGGTGCCGAAGAAATTCGAGTACCCAGTGAAAAAAATCAACCATAAAGCACGTAGCCGCAAGGGAATGTTTAAGGCCGCAAAGCTACGGCCACCCCCGCGCCGCCAACAGAAACGATCAATGGTCAATTGACAGTGATCAATTAGCAATTGATCATTGCCAATTGACCATTGCTAATTGACCATTGCTAATTGATTTAGGGTGTGAACTCCCAGTCCACGATCAGGAACTGACTGGCCGTGAAGCCGCAGCGCAGCGCCGCATCGAGCCAGCCGAGCTGGGTGGGCCGCAAGCGGTCCTTGCCCGCCAGTTTCACTTCCACAAACAGCCGCTCCTCGCCACGCCAGGCCAGCAGGTCCCAGCAACCGCCGTAGCCGGCGGGCTTATTCACGGACGACACGGCCCGCAGCCGGGCACGAATAGCGGGCACCGGAATCGGCACCGTCACTTGTTCCGTCAGCGGAGCGTCCAGCCATTCCGTAAGCAGGTACGGCTCGGCACCAGCAGGGGCTGGCTCGATCCAGCGCACGTCCCAGCCATCGGCCACGAGCCGCGTCAGCACGGCCAGCTCGGCGAACATCGGGGCGCCATCCACGTCAATCAACGGCTTGCCGCCGAACGTGTTGACGACCGGTGCGCCGCGCCAGCGCGTCAGCGTGAGTTTGGTTTTAGCTACGGTCAGGCGAGTGCCATCGGGCAGGGTCAGTCGTTCCACGCCAATGGCGCGCAGCGAGGTCGGCAGAGTAGGGGCGCTCACTTATCCGCGGGGCATTGAGGTTCCCGGCCGGCCAGGCTGCGTCGGCGGCACGGGTTTAAACATCGGATCGACAGCGTCCATATCCAGGAAATACGTAAAAGTGTCCCCCCGCAGGCCCAAACGAATGGTTTCCAGCGAGATCGTCTCGTTTGGGGCAATATTACCCAGGTTCACGTTGGCACCCAGCAGCTTGATAAACCACACCTGCTGCGCCTTCTGCGGGGCTTCCCAGATGATTTTTTCCGCCGGAATCTGCGTCAGAATTTCTTCCACCAGCCCGCTGCGTACTTCGCCCGTGGACCGGAACAGGCCCACGTTGCCAGCTTCACGCGCCTCGCCGATCACTTTCACGGCGCCCGCTTCCAGCTCGGTGCGCATCTGCTGAATCCACTTGTAGGGCGGAATAATCTTCTCGGCATCCTTTGAGCCGACTTCCGACAACACCTGCACCTGCTGGCTCAGCGTCCGGATGAACTCGCATTTTTTATCGTGTGGCAAATCCAGCGAGCCGTCCGATACCTCCGCGTACTCCATTCCGAAGTCGTCGAGCAGGCGACGATAGTCTTCAAACTGGTTGCGGATGATAAACGCTTCGAACAGGGTGCCGCCAAAATAGACGGGCACTCCGGCGGCGCGGTACACCTCCAGCTTGCGCCGCAGGTTCGGCGTGACGTAGGACGTCGCCCAGCCGAGCTTCACGATGTCGGCGTAATCCGCCGCCACTTCCAGAAAATCTTCCGTTTCGCGGATGCTCAGGCCCTTGTCCATTACCATCGTGAACCCCTGTTCGCGGGGTTTGATGGTGCGTTCCGGCAATTGGTTCAGGTTATAATTCATTCAACAAAAGGATGGTGAGGCGGTAAGATAGCGGAGTGGTGGGAGGCAGAAGTAGTACATACTACCCCCACTACTTCACCACCTCGTCACCCTTTCCTCTACTTCCGGTACTGTTCGATCAGTTGCGTCAGGGCGCGCTGGCCTGCCAGCTCCGGCAGCAACTCAAAAAGCAGCGGATGCTTTTCAAAAGCCAAAGCTAGGCCGTTTTCGAGGTACTGATACGCTTCGCGATAACGGCCCGCGCTCAACAGGCAGGCGCAGGTACGGTAATGCAGCTCCGCATCGGTAGGGTCGGCCTCGATGGCAGCGCGTAGCAGATCGGCCGCTTCTTCATAATGGCCCTGCTCCTGCAGCACGCCCGCCCACGCCACCCAGGCCGTCGTGGAGGCAGGTTCGGCGTTCGTGGCGCGTTCAAAGGCTTCCAGCGCGCTCACCACGTTGCCTACTTCGTATTCGGCACGGGCCAGGCCCAGCCAATATTCGCCACTTTGGTCATAAAGGTCGATGGCCTTGCGGATGAAATGGATCGCTTCGAACCAGCGGTCCTGCGCGCACAGAATCACGCCCAGGCCGTACCACGCTTCGTCGGCTTCCGCGTCCAGTTCCAGCGCCCGCTGATAGTGCGCTTTGGCCTCGGGCCATTCGGCCAGTTTTTCGTGGCACTCGCCCATATTGCAGAGCGCCTCTACGGTGGGTTCGCCCGCCACGAAGCCCTGCTCAAACATCATCAGCGCTTCGCGGTGCGCGCCTTGGGCTACCAAGCATTGACCCAAGTAGTTGTAAGCAGCGAAAAACTGGGCGTCAATCAGTGTCGCGTACTCGAAGGCCTCTTTTGCGGGCTCATACTGATGCAGCCGGTAACGCACGGCCCCCAGGTTGAACCACGCGCGGGCATCGTACGGGTCGGCATCGACGGCCTGTTGAAAAAACGTGATCCCGACGGGCAGTTGCTGAGTTTCTTCCAAGCAGTGCAGCAATTCCTGCACGGCAGCGTCGTTATCCGAGTTCAGCGCCAGCGACTTCTGATAATACGTGGCCGCCGCCCGCAGCTTACCCCAGCTTTGGTAAGCCAGCGCAATATTGAACAGGATATCATCGCGCCCTTCCGCTTCCGGCGACGTCAGCGCTTCCTTGAAAAACGCAATCGCGCGGGCATAATCAGCCAGTTGTGAATAGATCAGGCCCCGCGTCACCGACACGTCGGGGTTCGTCATCTCCACCAACGCCACCTCGTCGATCAGGCGCAAGGCCTCCTGCGTGCGGCCGGTCATCGCCAGCAGCTGCGCTTTATCGATCAGTAATTCGTGCGAAAACGGATACTGATCCAACGCCAGTTCGCAGGCTCGCAGGGCGCGGGAATACTCGTGGCGAGTCGTGTAATGATCAATCAACAGCTCGAAGTCGCTCAAGTCGAAGAAAACTGCTTCCTGGGCAGCCAGCATCTGTTCGTAACGCTGCACCGTGTGGCGGGCGTCTTCCGGGGAGCTGGAACCAAACGAATCGTGCATCGGCAAATCGGTGTTGAAAGAAAAAAAGGCGCGCTTTCGGTTGGCAATGTACCGACTGGCCGGGGTAGTGCAGTAGGGCCAACTTCAAGTTCGTCAGAAAGGTTTGTCGTCAGTCCGGCAGGCCCCGCTGACGCCAATCAGGCCCCCAACCCCGCGGCCCGCAACGCAGCCGCACACCACGTAATCGACTCCGGCACCGGGTGATACTGAACGCCCAGCATTTGAGTCGCCCGTTGGCCGTCGAAAATCACCTGGCGGCGCCCCAGGCGGGCCGTCTCACGGGTCAGCAGGGGTGGCGCACCGGTTAGCGCGCCACGCACTTTCTCCAGGCGCCACAATACTTCAGCCAGTAGGGCCGGCAATTCGTGGCCTGGGGGGGGCACACCCAACACTTCCGCCACCTGCGCGAAAAAGGCCTGATACGATAAGGTGCCTGCACTCAGGACATAACGTTGGCCGAGCAGTTCAGCCGGCCCCTGCCCTAGCGCCAGTAGGGCCGTTACCACATCGCGCACATCCACCAGATTGAGCTGGCCCGGTGGATAATAACGGTGCGCCTCGGCCGCATACCGGAAAAGCTGGGTGGAAGAACGGTCCGGAGTACCGGGACCAATAATGACCGCCGGATTGACGATGCCCGCCGCCAGGCCCTCGTGGATACCGCGCCAGACTTCTACTTCCGCCGCGTACTTCGACTTCGCATAAGCCGCGTGATCGCCGTCCGGATTCCACCGCGCGCCCTCGTCTACCAGAAGGGTATTTTCCGTCAGGGGGCTACCCAATGCCGCCACCGACGACACGTATACGAGCCGCGCGTCCGGGTTACCGGTCAAAAGGGAGTCCACCACGTTAGCCGTGCCGGTCACATTCACCGCCCAGAGTTTTTCTGCGTCACGCGGAGCATAAGAAACCACCGCCGCTGCGTGATAAACGCAATTCATTCCGGCAACCGCTTCCTGTAGAAAAAGCACGTCCAGCATGTCTCCTTCTACCCACTCCACGGCATCAGCCGGCACCCCATTGGGTAACGTAGCGGGCGGTTTACGACGAAACGCGGCCCGGGGCCATTGGCCAGCCTGTACCAGTGCCGCCAGTAGAAACTGCCCTAGTAGCCCGCTGCCGCCCGTCACAAACGAGCGGCCTACGGCGGTCGGCGGTATAGACGCTAGCCTGTTCAAGCGGCCAGTCCGGCATTACGCAGCGGCAATGCCAACAGCTTACGCAGGTACGGAGCAGTGGCCACCCGACGGGCCAGCACGGCCGTATGCTTGAGGCCGTGGGCATCCGTACCCGCAAAATCCACGAGTCGTTTGTCGATCAGGTATTCTGCCACTTGACGTTCCGCGGGGCCGTAGTAACCGGCCAACGAATTCAGATTAACCTGTAGAAGCGCCCCATTACCGCGCCAGCGGGCGGCTTCATCGGGCTTACTATGCAGGTATTTATAACGCTCCGGATGTGCAATCACGGGTTGATAACCGGCCGCACACAGCGAAAAAATTGCTTCGTTCAGCAGTCGGGATTCGTTGATGTAAGAGGTTTCCAGCAAGACATAGCGCGCCGAACCACCAAAGCTCAGTATTTCATCCTGTCGTTGCAGACGGGGTAAAAACCATTCGTCCAGATAGTACTCCGCCGCACAGTCAACTTCCATCGGTACTTCAGCGGCCACTAGTGCCTCTTTCAATATCGTCAGAGCCGCTCGAATGCCAGCAGGTGTATTTTTATAAAAATCGCCCATAATATGGGGCGTTCCAATCAGTTTGCGGTAGCCAACTCTGTAGAGTTCCCGAACCAAGGCCACACCTGCTTCCGGCGTAGCTACACCATCATCCAGGCCCGGCAGTATGTGCGAATGCATATCCGTACCCAGCGCTGCGAAAGCCCCGTCATCTTCCAGCGGTACGCTTTGCGCCGAGCTTTCCGGGGCATTCTGCGTACTACCGAATAATTGTTGCCAAAATCCCATTAACGTATTTATCAGAACAATTGCCGGCAAAAGCAGCGGCTGCTATTCGTCGTAATCATCTTCATCTTCAATAGCTTGCCCCTCTTCACTCTGGTTGCCGGTAGCTTTACCATTAGCACCGCGGTTGGTTGTGCTGCTCAATCGGTTCTTCAGAGTGGTCAGCAGACTTTGCTTTTCTTCCGACTCTTCGTAGTACCCGTATCCGTTGCCGTAGCCGTAGCCGTAGCCATAACCGTAGCCATAACCGTAGCCGTAGCCATAACCGTAGCCATAAAGCCCACCCGACTGCGCATCGTTGAGAATAGTGCACAAGTTAGTGAAACCATTGGTTCTAATTATTTTATTTATACTCTTTAAGAAAACCTTCTTAGAGTATTCAGCCCTGACCACATAGATCGGGACGTCAACTTTCTTCATCACCAGAATTCCATCCGTCACCAAACCAACGGGCGGAGTGTCGATCACAATCAGGTCGTACTGTTTGTGAAGCTGGATAAGTAGCTCGTCAAAACGCGGGCTGATGATCAGTTCTGAAGGATTAGGCGGCGTTGGCCCCGCCGCCACAAAGTCAAGAGTCGGAATAGCAGTTTTTTGAATACACTCGTCCAGACTGTGCTTTTCTATCAGAATGGTACTCATCCCTTTAGTGTTCTCGGCATCGAAAGCCAAATGCACTTTTGGCTTCCGCATATCAAGATCCAGCAGCACGACCCGAAGTTCAGCCTGGGCAATAATACCCGCCAAGTTTACCGCAACGAAGGTTTTGCCTTCTCCAGAAATCGTTGATGTGATAGATATTATTTTCTTTCGTCGCGTGGATCCAAGAAATTCCAGGTTGGTTCGGATTGACCGAATACTTTCGCTGATAGCCGATTTGGGGCTCTTATCCACCACTAATTTGGATACCAGCATTTTTTCCTTAGTGTAGGAAGGAATGATGCCAAGTACCGTAGCGATAGAATGCGTCTCCAGTTCTCGCAGGTTAGAGATGGTATTATGGGCAAAATAACGCCCCGCAATGAGGCTCAAGCCCATCAGAGTACCAATCGCAAAGCCAACCAGATACACCAGAAACTCATTGGGATAAATGGGGTCCGCACCAATGGAAGCAGCCGACAATACCTGAAAATTAGAAGTGGTACCCGCTTTTACGATCTGAAACTCTACTTTCTTGTTCTGTAGGTCGTTGGCGAATTTGGTGTAAATCTCGACGCCTCGATCCAAGCGGGCTAACTCGGAAGCACGCATTGGCAATCCTCTCAACTGACCGGAGAGCGTGGCTGCTAAACCAGCCAACTTTTGTATTTGACGTTCCTGCTGCTCAATAATCTGGTCCAAATAAGACAACGTATTCAGCCGCGCTTTCGCCAGTTGATCTTGCTTGCTTCGTATCGCTGTAGTGGGTTCGTTGTAAGAGAGCAAAGCCCGATTGATATCTGCTTGCAGTGTATTAAGCTCGCTCAATCGGCTACTCAGATCGCCAGTTTGCGCATTGTCAAGCAGCAAAATACCGGTGGTCAAATCGTTTTTGCGTTCGACCTGTCGCTTGACACTACGGATGATTTGAAGCCGCTCTTCAATTTGCTGTTTGTTATCTTTTGTTTCTTCAAGTTTCTCGGCTAATCCGGTGTCATCTTTCGGCATACCATCCAAACCTTGCAAGAAGGCTTGCCGTCGGGCTGTGGCAGCCATCAGCGAATCGCGCGCGTCAGTAATCCGCTGGTCAATATAAGCTAGCGTTTGAGCTGTTGACTGCGAACGACGAAGCAAGCTTTGAGACTTGTAAATTGAAGTTATCATATTTACTATATCCTTTGCCTTCAGCGGGTTGTGGTCAGTATAACTAATTCCAATAGTTCCTGCATCTGGATTCAAGACATTCACCTGCAAATTTTGGTTGAGCGCCTGAGATATTATTGCATCGCTATTTACAACTAAAACATACCCTTGGTCAAGAACCCGATTGTCAAACTTGTTTTTTAGACCAACCGAGATGATCATCCCACGGGATTTAATGATCTCCCCAAACTTGTACTCAGTCGAAACCAATTCGCCGGAAAACCGGTAAGATACAGTAAATTTTTTTGAGTCAATTATTGATATATTTATTTTTTTATTATAAAGCTCATTGTCAAGCAGGTAGATCTTTACTGCTAACGGAGAAGCCAGGTATAACTCTCGCTCGATTACGGCACCTTTCGCAAAATACGATACTCGCAGGTCAAGAGAGTCTTTCAGCCTATTGTAAACAACTTCCGACTTTATCAATTCAACTTCGCCTTGAAGTTTGTTGAGCTGGGCCCGCGGGTCCATAATCATGTTACTGGCCCCTAAACCAATCTGGCGGGCCTCCGACCCCTCATCGAGTTTTATTATCGAGTTTGATATATAAATAGGTATAGTATACCTAATAAAGGCCTGTGCCGCTGCCAAGCTCAAAACGATTAATAGCATTACCCATACCAGGCTGCGCCTTGCCACTGCCATCAAGGCGGCAAAGTCGATCTCAGTTAGCAGATTGCTTTCCTCCTGGTCGAGCGCATTACGCTGCGCATTCCCCATTGGAAACGCTGCCAGAGGAGCTGGCGCCAGATGCGTAGTAGTCAGGTAAGAAGGGGTCTCGGTGGGGCTAGCCATAGATCAGGTTAGGATGAGCGTCAGACAGCGGATGGAGAAAAAATTCAGGGTAATCAAGCTGTTTTTGGTAGAAAGGTCAAAGCGTCAGATTTCGAACTAATACTACTAAAGTACTGACAGCGGTAATCAGCGTTACGAACGGCAGCACCTCTCGTAGTATATCAAAAAATGTTCGGCTTGGTTCTATATAAACAATGTCATTAGCTGCCATTTGAATATTAGCCGCGCGCAACCCATTGATAGTGGACAAATCAATTTGTTGTACCTGAGGGTTTTTTAGGTCACCACGAACTAACCGCACCCGGTTGGTAGCACCTTGCGTCAAGCCACCCAACGCCAATACCTCAATTAGATTCATTCCCTCGTTCGCCAATGGAATCGTCTTCCCTCCCGTAGCCCCCAAGAGTATGACTCGACGATTGAGCACTTGCGTGAAAACGAAGGCGTCTTTGTAAAAAGTGGTGTACTTTCGCTCTAACAGGCTGTCTATTTGCAGGGTTGTGTATCCAGCAACCTGCACATATTCCAGCAGAGGCAGTCGCACTCTGCCATCAGGCTGCACGGTGAAGCCCACAGTCCCCGTACCTGTTGCCGTCACCCCATTCAACCCGGCAGGAGTTCCAAATTTTAACTCTCCATTGGGATCCAGAATAGACTCGCCCTTGTTTGTATAAACTCTTATACTCAACAAGTCATTTTGCCTTATTAAATATTTTGGCGAAGCTTGCGGCATCCGTTGCTGTAACTGCGTGGAATCTACTTTATGACGCGCATTTACGGGCTGAAACAGATGTATTTTTTGATAAGCACCACACCCTGTTATGCTAAAAAAAAGCAAAAATAATATTGATTGGTAAAAAAAATGCTTACTCATTGAAAATGAATGGGACGGTGTACGACGCCCTGTTCGGATACACCAACGCAGGACAGCGGCCGAGTGGACGCATACAAAGTACAAAATAACTGGCCGAGCACCACAAACTCAAATTGGCGCCGTAGCTTCGTTGGATGAAATCACCTTCGCTACTGCGGAGTAGTAAGATCGAAAAAAGTGGTAAGCTGCTTGTTTTAAGGGCTTTGTCGATCGTATTTATCCTAACCGTCAACCATCAAACGTGGGGGCAGAGCCGGGCAGATACTTTGCTAACGGTGCCTATGTTCGTAGCGGCGGGCGCGGTGGAGCAGCCGTTCGGCGTATATGCTGATCGGTTTGGAATAGGGTATTCAGTCGGAGCCGGTTTCTGGCTCAAAACCCGTTCGCGCTGGTTGCTGGGCCTAGATTTTACTTATACCCTACACAACCAGGTACGCGAATCGGTGCTTGATTCGGTGGCGCTGCGCACCGTCGGGGCGGCGAACCAACTGGCTGGTTCTGATGCGCAACTGGCCGATGTCCGCATCACGGGTCGGAGCTATCGGTTTCCGGTAGTGCGCGTGGGGCGGGTGTGGCCCGCGCGGTTGCTACCGGGGGCCGGGGCTAACGCCGGTGTGTTTGGTACAGTGGGCGCGGGCTTTTGGCAGCATAAAATCAATTTTGAGGATGTCAGCGGTACCGCCACGCCCTTGCGTGGTGCGTACGTGAAGGGCTATGACCGTCTGACCAATGGGGTAGTACTGACACAAACTTTAGGTTATTTACACTTAAGCAGACAGCGCCGCATCAACTTCTTCTTGGCTTTGGAGGCCTCAGAGGGATTCACACAGAACCGCCGGTCTTGGGATTACAGCACCCAGCGCCGCGACGACCGCCAGCGGCTCGACCTTCTTTTCGGCGCACGGGTAGGCTGGCTCTTTACCGTCTATAAAAAACTGCCGCGCGAATACTATTACGACTGAGCCGCCTTGCCTTGCCGGTTTGCGTAACTTTGTCACGGATGGCTGGTTAGCTGCTCTGCATAGAGTGTCTGGCCCGGCTTAAACCTGCTCCCAATCAATCAACCGTTCCCGTTTTATTTACCGCAATGGAAGACGTTCTGACGCCTTCGGCCGCTACGGCCACGACCGAAAACCAGGAGATGATCGCGCAGATGGTGCGCGACTTTGGTGCCCAGCATATCAAGCCGTTTAGCCGGCAGTGGGATGAAAGTCAAGAGTTTCCGGTGGACGTATTCCACAAACTCGGCGCCCTGGGCCTGATGGGAGTTCTGGTGCCCCAGCAATACGGCGGCGCGGGCTTCGGCTATGCGGAGTACGTAACGGCAATCGTAGAGCTGTCGAAAATTGACCCATCGATTGGTCTATCGATGGCTGCACACAACTCATTGTGTACGGGCCATATTCTGCAACACGCTTCCGAAGCCCAGAAGCAGCAGTATCTGCCCCGGCTGGCCAGCGGCGAGTGGATCGGCGCCTGGGGCCTGACCGAGCCGAACACCGGCTCCGATGCGGGCAATATGCGCACGACAGCCATCCTTGACGGGGATCATTATGTACTGAACGGCGCCAAGAACTTCATTACGCACGGCAAGAGCGGCAATGTAGCCGTGGTCATTGCTAGAACCGGCGGGGTAGGCGATTCGCGCGGGATGACGGCTTTTATCATCGAGCGCGGAACGCCGGGTTTCGCGGCTGGCCGTAAAGAGGATAAGCTCGGAATGCGTGCTTCGGAAACTACGGAGTTGATTTTTACAGACTGCCGGGTGCCGGTGGCGAACGTGATCGGACAGATAGGCGACGGCTTCGTCCAGTCGCTGAAAGTGCTCGACGGCGGGCGGATTTCCATTGCAGCCCTCTCGCTCGGCATTGCGCAGGGCGCCTTCGATGCAGCATTGCAATACTCGAAAGAGCGTCACCAGTTCAATCAGCCGATTTCGGCTTTTCAGGGCATCTCGTTTAAACTGGCCGATATGGCAACGGAAATCGAAGCCGCCAGCCTGTTGACGTATCAGGCAGCCGCGCTGAAAGACGCGGGCCAGAACGTAAACCGGGAGTCGGCAATGGCGAAGCTTTATGCTTCAGAAGTTTGTGTGCGCGCGGCGAACGAGGGAGTACAGATTTTCGGCGGCTACGGCTATACCAAAGACTACCCCGCGGAGCGGTATTACCGCGACTCGAAGCTCTGCACGATCGGCGAGGGGACGAGCGAAATTCAGAAGCTGGTCATCGCACGGGCGATCCTGAAATAGCACCTCCAACTGCTTCAATTCAAAAACCACTGCCGGACGTTCTGCCCGGCGGTGGTTTTTGCATTAGCGGCATCCGGAATCATTGCCCCCGAAAAGCAACCGTAAGATGCGCTGAAGCGGGCGCCAGGACGGTGCCAGTGGCCGGAGTGGAACCACCACCCCGGGAAGCCGTGAGCAGAAATAGATGACGCCGTACCTGCGGGGCGAGGTCGGTCAATTTACAGCGGCAGGAAATGGGAAGAACTTTCATCAGCAGAAGCTACTAAAGTTAGTGCGCGGCAGAGCGCCGCATCCGGCGACGAATTTACGCACAAAATTCTAATTCGAAAGGCATTTTTGGCTAAAAAAACAATCAATGCCCTCGGTCGCAGATTTTGCGTAAGCAGACGACTAGAAAAGGAAAACAAGCGGAGCAATGCAAACAAGTGCCCGGAATGGAACAGGCAACGATAGGCGGTCTTCCGATGCGCGGCGCGGACGCTGGGTTCTGGTGGTGCTAACGTGGCTGCTGACAGCCGGGCCAGGATGGGGACAGCAACAGCTGCCAGCACACAACCGGCGGCATCGGCTGCCGCGCACCTTCAGCGCCCGACGCGACTCAACCCGCGTGGATTCGGTACGCCGCGGGCTGGGGCGGCTCAACGAGCAGAAGCTATTAGACTCGCTGCGCGCCCTTACGCGCCGCAAAACGGTGGTGGGGCGGGCAGCTTCGGTGCTGTTCGACTTCCGGACCCGCGCCGACGAAAGTCGGGGCCTGGACGCGACGCTGCTCAACCGGCAGTACGACCAGCACCGCTATAAAGTGGTACGTCGGATCGAAATCACACCGCTGGATGCATTCGGTTACGACCTCGACGACCTCAGTCGCCGCCCCATGCGCTTCTGGGAGCAGGCGGGCAACGCGGTGCACGTCATCACCCACCGGGGGGCGATCCGGCGGGCGCTGCTGTTCCGAACCGGCGAGCAACTCGAACCCCAGGCACTGGCCGAAACCGAACGGCTATTGCGGCAGACCCCCCATCTGCTGGATGCGCGGGTGCTGGTGGACGAGGCCACAAGTTCGCCTGATTCCGTGGACATCATCGTCGTGACTAAGGATGTGTTCAGCTACACGGTCGGGGCCAGCGGGACCCCCGGCTCGCCCCGCCTGGACTTGAGCCTCGGCGACGACAACATCCTCGGCCTCGGCCATCAGGTGGCCCTGGATTATGGGCGCGGCTACGACCGGCCGCAGCCCTACCGCCTGGCGGGCACTTATCGGGTGGCCAATCTGACGCGCGATTTCGTGCAGGGGCAAGCAGACTTTAGCTCGCAGTACGGGCTACACAAAGGGGGGCTGGGCATCGCGCGGGGCTTCATCACGCCGACTACGCGCTGGGCGGGCGCCGCGCGCCTCGACTGGATCGACCAGCTCGTCGGCGCCGATACCGTGGTGGGCAACCAACCCCGTGCCCTACCCCGGCTACGTTACGCCGTGCAGGACGCCTGGCTAGGGCGCTCATTCGGGTTGCGGACTTACGATTTCGACCGCCCCAACGCCACCCGGCTCGTAGTAGCCGCCCGCCTAATCACAACGGCTTACGCTCAACGCGCGCCCGAAGTGCCTGACATTCAAAACACCAGCGTTTTACTGGCTTCCGTGGGCCTCAGCTCACGCCGCTATTACAAGGACCGCTACCTGTTCGGCTTTGGGCGCACCGAGGACGTGCCGGCGGGCGCGCTGATTGCCCTGACCAGCGGCTACCAACTCGGGGCCACCTTCAGCCGCCCTTACCTGGGGTTACGCGCAGCCGTGGGCCAGTATCGACCGGCGAGCGGCTATTTCTATGGTAGCGCCGAGTTTGGCTCCTACCGTCGGGGAGGGCAATGGGAGCAGGGCGTGTTTCGGCCGGAGCTGCTGTATTTCACCCGCCTACTGTATCTGGGGAGCTACCGCCTCCGGCAATTCTTCTGGCTGCGCGCCGAAATCGGCATCAACCGTATGCCACAAGAACTGCTGGGCTTAAACGGCACCGACGGCCTGCGGGGGTTTGCGGCGGGCACACTGCGCGGGCAGCGGCGGGTGGTCTTCAACTATGAATCGAACCTGTTCACGCCGCTGTCCTTTCTGGGTTTTCGGGTGGCGGGCATCTTTTTCACCGACGTAGCCTGGCTGGCACCCACCACGGCGGCCTCGCCTTTTCGGTATCCGCCTTATGCCGGCGTGGGCGTCGGGCTGCGGCTGCGCAACGAGTTC
The DNA here is from genome assembly GCA_031426455.1 of Hymenobacteraceae bacterium. GTDB lineage: Bacteria > Bacteroidota > Bacteroidia > Cytophagales > Hymenobacteraceae > JANNMJ01. The sequence continues at coordinate 29,182 of JANPLI010000205.1, forward strand.
ATCGCGTTTCGCTCGATTCAACTGCTGCTCGGCTACTACCCCAGGCGCCCGCCCGGCGAAGACCTACAGGCGCTGCGGGCCTTCGAAAACGGCCGGCCGTATGTTTCGTTTCGGGACTTTAACCTCGATCAACCTGGCACCAGCACGTTCTGACGCCGCTAATGCCCATTGATCGTTCTGGCCAGTTCCGACCTTTACGCTCGTATGTTCACGCTGCTTTCGATTCTGCTTACACTCACCGCACTGGCGTCGTACCTGAACGTGCGGTTTTTTCGACTGCCGAGCGGGGTCTTTTTCCTTGCCCAAGGGGCCATTGCTGGCGCCGGGGTCTTGGTGGCCGGGCGCTATTCTCCCGTGTTTGCGGCCGACGTGAAGCGCGCCGTCGAGCAGCTCGACTTTGCCAACTTCCTGATGGACCACGTGCTGGGCTTCCTGCTTTTTGCCGGGGCCTTGCACGTGCGCGCCGCCGCCCTACGCCAGGCCGCGCGCGGGGTAACCCTCTTCGCTACCTTCGGCACGGCGCTCACGACGGCGTTGGTAGGAGCGCTGGCCTACGGGCTGCTGCATCTGGCGGGCACACCGGTACCCCTGTTACCGTGTCTGCTGCTGGGCGCTGTGCTGGCCCCCACCGATCCCGTAGCCGTGATGGGCATTATGAAAGTCAACCAACTGGACACCAACATCGAAACCCACCTAATCGGCGAATCCCTTTTCAACGACGGTGTGGGTGTAGTCTTCTTCACGGTGCTACTGGCCCTGGCCGCACCGGGCGGCGCGGCGCCCACGGCGGGCGGCGCTGGGCTGCTCCTACTGCGCGAAGCCGGCGGCGGACTACTGGCGGGCGCGTTGATCGGTTTTGTCGGGTACCGAATGATGCGCCGGATCGACCATTTTCAAACGGAAATCCTGATCACGCTGGCGATGGTGATGGGTGGCTACGCTTTCTGCCACAGCATCCACGTATCAGGGCCACTAGCGATGGTCGTGGCCGGTATCCTCACCGGCAATGGCCTGCACCACGGCGTAGTGTCGGACGTGACGCGCGACTATCTGGAGAAATTCTGGGAAGTGGTTGATGAAGTCCTCAACGCACTGCTTTTCGTGCTACTGGGGTTGGAGCTGGTCGTCATCGGCCTGCCGCTGCTGTATTTTGGCCTCGGCCTCGTAGTGGCACTGGGGCTGGTGGTAGCGCGCTGGATTTCGCTGGCGCTCCCTATTTACGGGTTGGGCCTGCGCCGCGCCCGCGCCGGCTACGCCAGTCTGCCGCCCGGATCCTTACCCATTCTGACCTGGGGCGGGCTGCGCGGCGGCATTTCGCTGGCCCTGGCACTGGCACTGCCAACCGCCCAGTACCCTAGTGTTTTTGTGCCGATGACGCTAGCCGTGGTGCTGTTTTCGATTTTGGTGCAGGGCCTGACTTTGGGTAAGGTGATCAAGCGCTTCAGCGGCAGGGCAAACACCTGAACCAAATAATCCTTCCAGAACTTTCGCGCGCCGTCATTTTCGCCGAAAAGGAGCCAACGACCTTCAAGCTGCTGACTACCGAAAGATTGCTGAAGCACGCCAAGTGGATTACAAATGAGTTAACATCCAATAACGCAACTACCAGAACGCCGTTACCCGCCACACCTTATGGCGAAGCAGATAACGGCGTTCTGTGTTACTCAAACGGAGGTTAACAGCCTCAAGGCCAGCTACAGGCCATTAACGAGCAACGGGCAAGGCCAATTGCTCAAACAGCCTCTCAAAAGCTCCAGAGATTATACTCAAACTCGATCATATCCCCCGCCAGCTGTTGGGCAGCCAACAAAGTAGCATTTCCTGTCCCTACCTGGTCTTCTATCTGTTCGTCATCCGGGTTTGACACTTTATAGATATAAGAACTAAAGAGCCAAAGCTCAAAAGCATCCGCCAGATTCTTGTGCTGCGCATCATTGTCCCGGTTAAACCAGATCGCCTGCTCGGGATTGTTGCGAAATACTTTCACCAAGTCAGCATACTTAAATGTGGCAATTGGCGCATCCGTACCATCTACGGTCAGGCCTGATGGCAATACCAACGAAATACACTGAATCTGATGATACATCCGGGATCGCTTCTTGTCAAAGACCATATCCTCCTTCAGTTGAAGTTGTCGAAGCTGGTTCGGATAAATTTCACTTGGTCCCGTACTGACAGGTGCAGCTGACCCAAAGCCATCAGCATCAGCGTTTTGCTCCATAATTTTTTTCTCTTCTTCCGTCAACTGCGGAGCTGAATTTTTCTGATCTACCATTCTTTCTTTGAATTTAGCCAAGGGCATTACCCGTGTCAAAGAATCCGTGAAATAGGGCGTCAACTCACCGCGCTTTGCCGCCTCAATGATAATCTTGGTGATTTCCCGACCAGATGAAAACATTGGCCGGTTCTGTTTCTCCTTAAGTTCGATTTTTCTCCATACCGACTTCTTATACATAATGTCAGAATTGGGAATAGGCCTAACCGTGGGCGAAGCCGCTGCCGTAGTGGATTGCTCCGGACCAGCCGCCACTGGCGGTGGTGGGGGCACAACTACGGTAAAATCGGTGGCGCTAACTACCGGTCCCTTCGGCATCTGCAACGTAACCTTGCCCGTCGTCGCGCCCGGTGGCACTACGGCCGTAACCTGCGTAGCCGACACCACGTTAAAGCTTACCGCAGAGGTCGAGCCGAAGCTAACCCCAGTTGCGCCAGTCATATTAGTGCCGGTAAGGGATACTTCAGCCCCAACCAGCCCCTGAGCCGGAGCAAAACTGGTGAGCGAGGCAGCGGGAGCAGCACTGGCAGCGCCTCTTGCGCGCGTTCTTTGAGCAGAAACGGGCGCCGTAGCCCATAACGTCAGTACGGTAGCAAGTCCGACAAGAAAACGAGTGCGCATTACGGATAAATCAGTTTTAATAGGTGGTAAATTCAGCTGGTTGGTCATGACGGATGGGGGCGCGGCTACCGGTACCGACAGCCACGCCCCCATCCGTTATCGCAGCAAACCGTTCTGAGCAGGTTACTGGTTTCCGTTTAGGGAAACAGTCATCACACTGTTTACGCCAGACACGGGTTCAATGGAACCCCGGAAGTTTTTACGCTTCACTTCCTGCACCTGGATCACGTAACGATCACCTGGCTTTGCTTGGGCCGCCATTCCACTCAGGTTGATCGCATTAGCTGATACATCCTGCGTAGCAATCTGGCGCTTTTGACGGGCCAGCGTGATCTTGAACCGCGTCACGGAGTACTTAGCGTCATCCGGGTTGCTGTTTTTGAAGGTCTCATCCGGCTTTGCCATCAGCGTCAGTTCCCGAGGTCCTGGGACATCGGCACCCACAGCCATATTCACCGGCCGACCACCCGACATCAACACGATTTCCGGCTTTGGAATCAACCGCACCCCAAAGTTCTCCGTGCTCAAAGCGTTACCATTGGAGCTAACCTTGATAGCCACTTTCCCTTCAGTCGGTACTACCGTAATCTGACCTTTCTCAGCGCCTTTGATCACTTGTGCCCCCGTAGCAGAGAAGCTGGGATCGTAGGTCGAGCCAAGAGCCGGAACTTGAATGCTTAGTTTATTACCGCAGTTCAGATACAGGGAACTGACAACTCCCGACTGCACCTGCACCACGGGTTTCGCCACAATGTATTCCTGTTTGACCGTAAAGGTCGTATCACGGCCGTTCTTCTTGAACTTGATCACGCCAGTAAACGTCTTTTTGGCGTTTCCGTCTTTATCGTAAGCACCGGGCGTCGCCGTGAACTCGATTTTAGCCATCCCAGTCTTGGGATCCACTTGCAGTGGCCGGCCGTCCATCGTCATTGTCGGATTCAGGTTATTTGTCTGAGCTGCCAAATAAAGACTGCCAACATACTTGGCGCCAGCAGCGACCGTTTTCGACTCAGCGCTAACGGCTGCGCCAAAACCAGTCGGCTTGATATCCAATTCGTCCAGCTTACCAGCAATATTGGCCAGTGCCTCGGCCTGATAACGAAGAATGGCGTTTTCTTTCTGGGAGATCGTAGCTAACGAAGCCACCATTGGTGTAGCCTCAAAGTAGAGCTCGCCAAAACCTTTCGTGCGCTGATGCTCGTCTTTGCTGGCGATGGGGTCTTCTTTGGCGCTCAAAGCCAATGGAGCGGCATTAGGAACCCACTTTTTGATGTACTCCACGTACTCGTCGAGTTTCGTCTTCAGCTCCAGGGCCTTGCCTTTGTTGCCTGGGGGGATAAAATAAGCTGCCATTTTATCCTCGGCACTTACATCCTTGTAGTTTACCCCATCTTCTGCATAGCCACCACCCAGCTTGATCATCTCGGTGCGCATCGACTCCAGATACGCAATAGTTTCAGCGGTCCGGGCTTGTACGCCTTTGGCAGTTTCCAAAATGGCCTTATCGCGCGCTCGGTTAGCCTCAGCAGCTTTCTTTTCCAGCGTAGCAATTTGACCGGCTACGCTTTCTTTCGCTTTGCCATTGGCAGCAATGAGCGCATTATCCATCAACTGAAACTTCATCAGGATGGCCGAATTGGTCTGAAGCGCCAATAGGGCGGTCAGCACCAGATACATCATCCCGATCAGCTTTTGCCGCGGTGATTCTTTTCCTCCTGCCATAGTAGCAAGTTAGCTTTTAAAGCCGTTAAAATCTTATCAATTCCAAACCCAAACGCTCCGAAAACCGGCTTTACTACGCGTGCCTTAATTAAGCGCGCATTGCTGCCAGCATATTACCGTACACTGTGTTCAGCGAGTTGAGGTTCGTCGTCAGACGGCCAACTTCGGTCTTGAACTGCTCCGTGTCCTTCGAAGCGGCGGCCATATTTTCCATCGCCACGCTCATCGTGCCGTAGAACTTGTTGAGCGATTTTAGGTGCGTGTTAGCATCCGTCAATTCCATCTCATACACTGCGTTCAATGCGCCCAGGTTCTTGGTGATGTTCTGCACCTGCTCGTGGTAGGCACGGGCATCAACCGAAGCAGCCGACATCTGCGAAATCGCATCGACGGTATGGGAGTACGCTTCGTTCATCCGCTCCAGGGACGAAGAGGCCGTGCGGACTTTCGTCGTGTAGTCCTGAGTAGCGAGCGCCGCATCGCCCATATCGGCCATTTTCTCGGTTGAATCGCTCAGGCGGCGGAGGCCGTCGCCCAGCGACGAAATCGTAGCAGGGGTTACATTGGCTTCGCGCATCATATCATCCAGTTTCTGAGTGACACCCGTGCCGTTGTCGGAACCAGCACCCACGGCACCACCTGTATAATCATCTGCCAACTGCGGATACACCAATGACCAGTCCGGATCTTTATGCTGCGGTTGGAAAGCGCTCAGAAAGAAAATGACGGCTTCCGTCAGCAGGCCAACAGCCAACATAGTGCTGGCGCCTTTCATGTGCTCGATTTTAAACCAAGCGCCTACAATTACGACAGCCGCGCCGACGCCGTACACTTTCGGCATCAATACGTCGAAGAGGAAGTTACCACCTTTATTGCTCATCTGCGTCAGGGGGGTTAGGGGGGGTGAACGTGGAAAGTTAAAGAAAAACCAAACGGGGGGTGCCCCCAGCAATCGACGGATATGGCCCTGGTGCCTTAAAAGGCGTTAAAACAATTGGGCAGCCGAATCAGAATCGGCTGCCCAAAGGTACAAAGAAAGATTTGGCAAACACAGCGCCTCTTTCTTGAAAAAACAGTAACTAGGCGAACTTATTGTGCCCCAAATTCGGAACCGGACGACCGGCCCAGATATACCATCGCGCAGCGGAAGCCAATATAAGAACGCGCGGAGTCCTGGTATTCAAAGTTTCGGGTGCCGGTTTCCAGAAAGTATGGGATGTCCTTCCAGGATCCGCCGCGCACAATCTTACGAGGCTCGTTGTCGTTGAAATAGATGGGGTTCAGATCCCACACCACCGGGACGGAGGCCTCATAATAGGCGTCCTCACACCATTCCGACACATTGCCAGCCATATCGTAAAGGCCGAAGTCGTTGGGAAAGAAAGCCCCAGTAGGGGCGGTGTAAGAAAACCCGTCGCTGTAATAGTCGCCCCGGCCGGGTTTGAAATTGGCTAGCATACAACCTTTCGTGTTGCGCACGTAAGGGCCACCCCAGGGGTAGGTAGCGAGGTCGCGACCGCCGCGCGAAGCGTACTCCCATTCAGCTTCCGAAGGTAACCGGAAATTGGGATAAGGAGCCTGCTCATTCTCCGTCTGATACGCGTTCTTGAGACGAGTACGCCACTTACAAAAGTATTTGGCAGCGAACCAATTGACGCCTACGACGGGATACTCATCAAATGCCGGATGGGTGTAGTAATACTCCATCATCGGATCGCCCATATGATACGAGAAATCGCGCATCCAGACAGTAGTGTCAGGATACAATTTCGTCATAATATACTCAGGCCCGATAATGTCGGAGGAGTCCTGCCGAATGGCATCCACGAACTGACGATATTCGTTGTTCGTGATTTCCGTCTCGTCCATATAAAAACCACCAATGGTCACCTGCTTGTTCAGGTTTACCATTGAGGCGGCGATATCCTCGTCGGTCTGCCCCATATGGAACGTCCCGCCGGGGCAAGGAATCATTCCGTAGGGAACGGCCTGTGGGTTATACACGGGCCGGTCCTCGACACCCGTCAGGTCGCCCTGCGCTTCCTGGCCGAAGCTACAGCTTCCCAGAAAGCCCGCAGTGCAGGCAAGCAGTGCCAAAGGAAAAATTTTTTTCATTTTTCTAAGAAGGAGTGGCCTCCAGGACAGGAAATGACCCGAATGAGCGGGTTCAGAGAGCGAAGATACGGCCCTGAAGTGAGGACCATCAAGTGAAGACTGCTAACAGGTTAGAATACCCGATGAACGACCCTAAAAAAAGGGTCCAGCAGCATTTACCGGATAACGAAACCGGGGTGTGCCTTGCTTGTATCCAAGTAAGGCACACCCCAGTCGAGGGTTGCTTAACGGCGGCTATACCCGGTTTGCAATAAGAAAGTTCACCCTGTGCAGGGGTTGTTAGAAACTGTAACGCGGCGTACGGATAATTGGCCGCAGGGAGGGGACGATTTCCGCCAACCGCAGGCCAAGCATCAGCTCGTGCGAAGTACGGGCTTTTGCATCCGAATTGAATACCACAAGGTCAAAAGCGTAACCCAGGCGCAGCATATTATTTTTAGCGAAGGAGACCCCAGCCAGGCCCGTTACGGCATCCTGGTGGCGATAGCCAGCGCCTAGCCAGAAGCGGTCGTTGATCGTACCGCGAACACCCGCTTCAAAAGAGAATGTCTTGCCGGTGCCTTCAAAATCGAGCTTACCGACCGCAGTAGGCGTCAGGACGAAGGACGGCGACAGTTCGAAGTTGTAGCCGGTGGATAGGTAAGCGTGCCGGGCAGCCGTCAGCGTCGCCGACTCTTTTTGAACAACACCGAGGGTATTTCGGGAATCAAACTTATACTTGGAGGCTGCGAGGTTATTGACGCCACCGCCGATGTAGAATTTTTCGCCCTGATACCAAATACCGGCGCCTGCGTCCAGCTTTTTATCATTACTGGCGATAGGGACGTTGGGATCGTTGGCGTCTTTAGCGCGAAAATCACCCTGCGCGATGCTGTTGAAAATGCCCTGCACCCCAATGCCAAGCTTACCAGAGTTCAGCTTGATGTGGTAGGCGTAGGACAGCGCGGTATTCGTGACGGTGGTATTACCGATCTTGTCCCGATAAACCTGAGCCCCGATGCCGCCATTGAGCGCTAACACAGGCACGGAGGCCGTCAGCAGAAAGGTATTGGGAGCACCGGCAGCGTCGCCGAAATCAGCCGCGTAATTGAGATACTGATAGCGCCCCAGGAACGTAACTTCCGGGCGATTCGTGATCCCCGCATAGCCAGGGCTGAGGTACATTCCGTTGAAGCCATAATGGCTGAACTGCGGCTGCTGCTGCGCGTGGGCAGCAAATCCGGCAACCAGTAAGCTGGCTACCACAAGTAAGCGTTTCTGCATCGTCGGGGGGCAGGGGAATGAGGAAGGCTAAATTAGAGCGGCATCAAATGTAAGCGGAATTTAGCGCTGACCAGGCTACAGCCGTCTTTTCTAGCCTAAAAGGATGTCGGAATTCAGTCGTCAGCGCGGGAAATCGCAGCTGGCTGATGGTCGATGATATAACGTTCGATCGCTCCGGTCATTGACGGTGCGTTAGGCCGGGGGGCTTCAATATCCAACCGTAATCCGGCTTCGATCACTGCCTGGGCCGTGGTAGGACCAAAAGCCGCGATTCGGGTTTCATTTTGCTGAAAGTCCGGAAAATTAATAAAAAGCGACGTTATGGCAGATGGGGAAAAGAACGCCAAGCAGTCATATTTCACTTCGGCCAGATCCGACAGGTCGCTGGCTACCGTTCGGTAAACAATCGCTTCCGTGAAGCTGATATTCGACGCCGCCAGAAAGTCGGGAATGTCGCCTTTGCGAATGTTGGAGCAGGGGAAGAGAAATTTCTCTGCCTTGTGCTTCTTGATGACGTCGAAAAGGTCGGTCGCCGTTTTTTCCCCGACGAAAAGCTTCCGCTTGCGGAGGGTGATGTACTTCTGTAAATAATAAGCGGTTTGCTCAGATATGCAAAAGTATTTCATGTCAGCAGGCATCTCGACTTTCGCTTCCTGACAGATGCGAAAGAAGTGATCGACTGCGTTACGGCTGGTGAAGATGATCGCAGTGAAATCGGTAAAGCCGATTTTGTACTTGCGAAAATCCTTGTAAGAAACGGGGTCTATTTGGATAAACTCCCGAAAATCGACCCGAACGCCGTGCTTTTCGGTAAGCTGGGCGTAAGGGGAATGGTCGCCGGCAGGTTTTGCCTGCGTAACGAGCAGGCTGGAAATTGGCGGAAACGGGAGCGGAGCAGGAGCGCCGGGTTGCGTAGCGTTTTCGATCATTAGACGCTTGAAATGGCGTTTATTTTCGGAAGGAAAGCAAACGGGAGACAGGAGCCAGTCTGAACCGACTGCTGATGCCCTTTTCTGAAGGAAGGCGGCAGCGAACTTCTCAGACCTGGGTTTTGAACGAATTCCCCACCGTGGGGCCAGGAAAACATTTTTGTTTAATCAGGCCCGCCTTTGAAATATTTCGAAAAGAAGCTAAAGTGGTGCCGTTGTGACCCGACCACTGCCGGAACCCGTCCTTCATACCGGATCGGTTGCATTGAAAGTCGTTGCGCGAGTGGGCGTTTATCCGACTCAAAAGCCACGGCTTCACATAGCAGGAAACACAATGGCTTTAAGCAGTATTGTCAGGGGAATGACTTCAGTGGCGCAAAGGTACGAAAACAACTGCAGGTTAAGCAGCGATTGCCGGCGGCGTATTTCCAGCCCTGTTCGGACGACTAACACACCAAGCAGCATAAAAACCACCGAGTTGGAAAGCAGCAACACCAGGGCCGGAGCGCGGACCGAGAGGGCCAGATGCAGCACGATGATCAGCGGCAGGTATAAGCCGGTGAAAATGAGCGTCTGCACAAATTCGCGGTACTGGACGAAGACAACGGCGGAAAGGTCGAAAACGTAGCCGATGATCCATAGAAAAGCATAGCGGGCCGCAATAAAGACTAAGCCTACCAGCGCATACAATCCCACCCGAAGGGTGACATCGGCGTCAGACAACGCGAAGAGATACCGGGAAAGCAGGTTGTTTTCCAGCTTCGTGTGAATCATCGTGACGAAAAGCGAAAACGAAAGGAGGAAAGCAAAAACCAGTAGTAACGTGAGAGGGGTACTGAAGGGCGTATTGCCGGTACCGCGCACATCGTCGAGGCGCTCGCGGGTAACCATTTGAAACCGCAGAAAACGGCTTAAGCTAAAGCCGTAGGTGACGCGTAGAGCGCCAAAAAGCAACCCGATGCTTAGCAACATCAGAATGAATACATCGCGGTTAGGATCCACGTTGCGCTTTCGCAATGGTACGGTACGGGGGCCGGGGTTCAGCGATTGGAGCGGCTCCGGCGCGGCGAGCAGTTCGAACGCTTCGGTGACGCGCCCTTCGGCCGGAGGAAACCAGCAGGCGACCAGATGCGGACCGGGGCGGGCGGCAAAACGACTAAGGTCGAGCCGGAACTGTCCCGTGACCGGTGCCAGCAGCACCAACTCATTATCCACGAAGAGCGCCAGACCGGCACGAGCGCGGCACCCAAAATGCGCCTTTTGGCCAGGTGGCAGCCGCAACCATTGAAAAACGGTGGTGGTGGGTGGCGTCAGCCCAGGCAAACAAGGACACAATTGCCCGGTAGTGGCATCGAGCTGAAACCATTGGCTACCGAACGGTACTGACGGCACCGCAGGCGGAAGCTGGCGAGATTGCGCCAGAACCGCTCCCGGCCCCAGCAACCAGAACAGTAGCAGCAGGTGGGTACCGGCAAGCCCCCTGTGGTTGCTGCCTTTCACTACGATTTCAGGATGCCGGGGAGGACAAAGCCCGTTGCTTCCGTCCTTGCACCCCTAATATAGCACTCAACACAAGGGAGAAGCCCACCAGAAAGGCAATCAGGATCGTGTTCCCCAGATGAGCGTAAAACACCACGAACAGGATGACCGCCAAGTTAATGGCAGCCAGCAGCAAGACGGTCGTCATCTGCTTGAACCCCATTGCTAGGATGCGGTGATGAACGTGATTTTTATCCGGAGCAAACGGCGACTGGCCCTTCAGCACCCGCAGGATAGAGACACGCAGGGTGTCGAAAAGCGGCACGAAGAGAATACCGAGCGCCACGGACGGCGCCGACGGCCCCACCGGGTTCGAGGGCATTTCGATAAACTGAATAGCCAGTACGGAAACGATGAAGCCGCTGACGAGCGAGCCGGTGTCGCCCATAAAAATGGTGGCCCGGTGGAAGTTGTAGCGCAGGAAGCCGATCATTCCGCCGGCCGTGCAGAGCGCTACGTAAGCGTAGTTGCGAAAGCCGTCGCCGCCATAGCGGTAGAAATAAGCACCAAACGTCGTGACCATCAGGATGACCATTGCACCTGCCAGACCATCCAGGCCATCAATCAGATTGATGGCGTTGGTCACGCCCACGATCACGACGAACGTGAAGCCGTAGCTCAGGCCAATCGGCAGCGTATGAATGCCGAAGATGCCGTGAAAAGACGTGATGCGGATATCGGCCATAAACATCACGATGCCGGTAGCCAATAGTTGGCCGACGAATTTCTTGAATGCCGACACGCTTACCAGGTCGTCTTTCAGCCCGATGAGAAACAGCACCGTGCAACCGGCTAGCAGTTCCTGAACGCCGCCGTGGAGCGGGGCGAAGATGGTCAGGGCAGACAGGAAGCCCGCGTACACGGCCACCCCACCGAGGCGGGGTGTAAGCGACACGTGGACGGTGCGGCCATTGGGCTGGTCGAGCAGGTTTTTGAGGTGCGCAATCCGGATGATGGACGGCACCGCGAATAACGCAACCAGAAAAGACCAGAAGAAGGCCAGCGCAAGGCGCAGGTCAGTCGGAGTAAACTTCATACGGCGAACGGGCGGCAAAAATACGACTTCTTTTCCGGCGGCTGGCTGACTGATGCCGCACTAGCCGAAAGTGCCTTTTACCTTTAAGGCAGAAAGCGCCGGTTCTGGCGTTTGATACTTTACCAAATGAACCTGTTTTCGTTACACCGCCGGCGCTGGAGCCACTCACTAGTACTTGCCGGATTACTGACCGGCGCGCTGCTGACCGCGGCGCCCCTTTGCGCTCAGGTAGCGCCCGTCGCCGCTTATTCCCGCGCCCGCATCTGGCTGGGGCCAGAAGGGTTGGGGCAGCTCCAACGCCTGGGCGTGGCCGTGGACCACGGCGAGGGTAAGCCGGGCGCGTGGTTTGAATCGGATTTTTCGACCGATGAACTGACGCTGATTCGCGGAGCCGGTTTGCGGTGCGAAGTGCAGATTGCCGACGTGAGCGCCCATTACCGGCAGCAGAATACCGGCAACCTGCCTCCCGTAGCGGGGCGGGTGCAATCGGGCCTGACCTGCGATGCCCCCGTGCGTTATCCGCGGCCGCGTTCGTTTCGGCTCGGCTCGATGGGAGGGTATTTCACTTATGATCAAATTCTGCAAAAACTCGACTCGATGGCGCGGCGCTGGCCGAACCTGATTTCCGTCAAGCAGCCCACCGGTCCGCTGCGCACCCACGAAGGCCGGCCGCTGTACTGGGTAAAGATATCTGACAACCCCAACGTGGCGGAGTCCGAGCCCCAGATGCTTTACACCGGCGTTCACCACGCCCGGGAGCCGATGGGCGTCAGCCAGTTGTTGTATTATATGTACTTTCTGCTGGAAAACTACGCCACCAACCCCGATGTCCGGGCCTTGGTGAATAGCACGGAACTCTACTTTGTGCCGGTAGTGAACCCGGACGGCTACGTGTACAACGCCACGACGAACCCGCAGGGCGGCGGAATGTGGCGCAAGAACCGGCGCGACAACCTCGACGGCACCTTCGGCGTGGACCTGAACCGCAACTACGGCGCTAACTGGGGGTTCGACGACATTGGCTCTTCGCCGGAAACGGACCGGGAAACCTACCGCGGAACGTCCGCTTTTTCGGAGCCGGAAACACAGGCCCTACGCGATTTCAGCCTTCAGCACCGGTTCCGGTTAGCACTCAACTACCATTCGTTCGGCAACCTGTTCATCTATCCTTACGGCTACCAGCCGGACATCTACACCCCGGACTCGGCCCAGTTCACCGACTATGCGCGCTGGCTGACCCGTGACAACCGCTATACTTACGGTACGGGCAACCAAACGGTGGGTTACGTAACAAACGGCGATTCCGACGACTGGCAGTACTCCACCGTTCAGGGCAGCAAGCCGAAGACGTTCTCGTTCACCCCAGAGGTCGGTAAGGCATCGGAAGGATTCTGGCCCCCTAGTTCGCGGATCGAGGAGCTCTGTCATCAGAACCTGACGGCTAACTACGACGCCGCCCGCCTGCTTCTGGCCGACGCCCAGCCCTCGGATATCTCGCCGCGCTTCTGCCGGCGGCGCGCCGCTTACGCAGCGTATTCGCTACGGCAACTGGGGCTGGCCACACCGTCCACTTATACCGTGACGATAACTCCGCTGACCGGCGCCGGCACCGCAGGTGCCGCTAAAATGCATACGCTAAATGCAGTGCGGCAAGTGCTGCGCGACTCTATCGCGCTGACGCTGCCCGCCAGCCTGGCCGACGGACAGACCTTCCGGTACGTGCTGAACGTCAGCAATGGCCTCTATACCCGGCGCGACACCATCACGAAGGTGTTCGCTACGCCCGTGGTGGCCTTTGCGTCTAGTGGCGCGGCGCTGACGGGCTTCGACACAAACACAGCCTGGGGCGTGGAGACGGCGCGCTATCATTCCCCGCCCGCTTCGCTGGCCGATTCGCCCGGCAGCGATTACACGGACAACACGGACAACTCGCTCACGACGCTGCCCATCGATCTGCGCGGCGCTACCCACGCCCAACTCTCGTTCTGGGCACGCTGGGCGATTGAAACGCGCTACGATTTTGCCCAAGTGTTGATTTCCATCGATAACGGTGCCTCCTTTCAGCCCCTGTGCGGACGCAATACCCGCCCCGGCAACGCCTTTCAGCGGGATGGTGAGCCGCTTTTCGACGGTTTCATCCTGAATTGGGTGCCGGAACAGATCAACCTCGACGACTTCGTGGGCAGTCAGATCCTGTTGCGTTTCGAGACGGCATCCTGATCGACGACATCCGCATCGAGCGCACCGGCACCGTAACGGGCCTGCCCGCGCCGGACACCACCCCGGAAGTGGCCCTGACGGCTTACCCCAACCCCGCGCACGATGCTGTGACACTGGCTTTAACGACTTCCGGCGCGCTGACGGATGCGGCGCTGGAAATCCGCGACGCGCTGGGCCGGCTGGTGGCCCAACCAGCACTGACCGGCGCAACTATCAGCCTAAGGGTCCGCGGCTGGGCGCCCGGCCTGTACACGGCCGTACTGCGGCTACCTAGCCACGCGCCCGCCACCGTACGCTTTGTAATTAGCAATGAGCAATGATCAATTAATAATTTTTAAACGCCAATCGTTAATTGATTATTGTTCATTGCTGCCTGCTCTTTCCGGCGCGGGCCGTTGCTTTGCGGCGTGAAACGTGTCTTTCCGCTTTTTCTTCAGTTGCGAGCTGCGCTTCTGGCAGTAGCGCTGATCAGCAGTGCCCTTGGTGCTCAGGCTCAGCGGCGGGCGCGCATCAAACACCAGGACGATTATATCTGGCACCAACCGTACTACCGGGGGCCGCTGCGCTACGGCGTCAGCTTCGGCCGTACCGTCTATTACGGCGACCTGGGCGGATTGAGCGCCAACACGACCCGTGCCTCTTATGGGCTGGCCTTGAGTTACACGGCCTTTCCGAACCTGGATGTAGCCGTCGAGGGGCAATTCATCCGGCTCGAAGCCAAAGACCTGAACCAGGAACGCAATTATCGTTTCCATACGGAAGTGGCCGAACTGACGCTGGTGGGCCGGCAGTACATCGAACGCTATCGTTTTGACCCCGCGCTCGACTCGCGCGACCTGGCCAACCTGCCGCGTTACCGGTTTTTTGGGACGCTGGGCGCGGGCCTGGCCGTCTGGTGGCCAACGCGGACTGGTGGTCCGCCCGAAGCAGAAGCGTTGGGCCACGAACGGAAATACCCCGCCTACACCTGGCTGGTGCCGGTGGGCGGGGGCGTCAGTATGCGGCTATCGCCCCGTCTGTGGGTGCTGCCGGAACTGACGTACCGTTTCACGTTTACCGACGACCTCGACGACGTAGGCCCCAAACGCGGCGGCGGGCGCAACGACGGCTACCTGCAACTGGCGTTTCGGTTTCAGTATGAGCTGCCGCCGTCGAAAGGGAAGCCCTTGCGCTGAATACCGAAGCCGGTTTGGGGAATGATGTCGCCCTATTCTCGCTTTTTGGAATTTCTGACGCGCTTTTTCTGATTTCAGTCCCGATGCCGCAGCGCTTACTGCCTTTGACCCGCCTGATCTGGCTGACGGCCGCGCTGGTCGCTCCGTTGGGCGCGGCGCGCGCTCAGGAAACTCCCAGCTTGATTCCCAACGGCGGTTTTGAGGTCTTCGACTCGCGCCCGACCGAGATTTCGCAGCTACATCTGGCCCGTCCCTGGCAAAGCGTGGCTTTGCAGAGCAACGAACCGGGCGATTTTTTTACCGTCGCGGCCAAGCCACGCGTCAGTATCCCGACCAACTTCAACGGCACGGAACCGGCCCACGGCGGCGAAGCCTACGCGGGCTTCATTCCGTATTCCCGGATGGACAAGGGCCAGTACCGCGAGTTTATGATCGTGACGCTGCGCGAGCCGCTCGTGGCGGGCTGCACTTACCGCGCCGCCTGCTACGTGAGTCGCGCAGAACGCTCGAAATGGGCCGTGGATGGCATCCAAATGCTTTTTTCGGTGCGCGCCCCGCTTTTACTGGTAGGCGGCTACACGCAGTATCAGCCCCAGGTCAGCGCCGCCAGCATTATCACGGAAACCAACGGCTGGACCGAAGTGAGCGGAATGTTCCGGGCCAGCGGCGGCGAAAAACTGCTGACGCTGGGCAATTTCCTGAGTAACGATGATACCGGTGCGCGGCGGCAGATTGCAAAGAACCAGGACAAAGAAGCTGGAGATGTCGCCTACTATTACCTCGACGACGTGACGCTGGAAAAAGTGATGGAGGCCGACGGCTCGCCGGCGCGCGAAGCACCACTGGCCCAGCAGGTAGCCGCGCTGGCGCCGCTACCCGAACTCAGCATCCTCAGTCGGCAGCCGGTACGGCTCAACAACGTCTATTTTGAATCGGACCAGGCGGATTTACTACCGGCGTCGGCGCCTGCCCTGAACCAATTGGCCGACTTGCTGCGCCAACACCCGGAGTGGCGCATCCTGATCGGGGGCCATACCGATGACACCAATACCGAAAACCACAACCTGCTACTCTCGCAGCGTCGGGCCGAAGCCGTCCGGCAGTACCTGATCGGCCAGCGTATTGCTCCGGCCCGGCTTCGGGCGCAAGGCTACGGCCTGACCCGGCCCATTGCCTCGAACAGCACCCCGGAAGGCCGCGAGCGGAACCGGCGCGTCGAGTTTACGCTGGAGTAAGGGCTCGAATCGGCCCCCGGCGGCAGTCAAGCGGCGCCAGCTACTGTTTCCGCGACATCGACGCCTGTCCATTCCCGCTCGAACTGGGCCAGAAAAGCTTCCATTACCTGATGCCGGTGCCGGGCGATCTGCCGCGCGGCGGGCGTGTGCAGGCGTTCCGCCAAATGGAGCAGTTTTTCGTGGAAATGGTGAATCGTGGAGCCGGTGGCCGCCTGGTAAGCCGCGAATGACGGATGATCGGCGGGCGGCTGCTCCGGGGTGTGAAGCGCCCGGCCCCGACTGCCGCCGTAAGCAAACGCCCGGGCAATGCCGATGGCGCCGATGGCATCGAGGCGGTCGGCGTCCTGCACCAGCGCCGCTTCCACAGACGACACCGGCGTCGAAACACCTAACCCTTTGAACGTCACCTCGCGAATGATTTGCTCCACGCGGGCAATCTGCGCCGGATCCAGGGCCAGTTCCGTCAGCCAGACGCGGGCGGCGCGCGGCCCCGCTTCGTCGTCGCCGCCGTGGTACTTCCAGTCCGCAATGTCGTGCAGCAGGGCGGCCAGCTCCGTCAGAACTGGGTCGGCGGCGGGTTGCGTTTGGGCCAGCACGCGGCTGGTTTGCCAGACCCGACGCACGTGCTGCCAGTCGTGGGAGCCTTCCGCGCCGCTGAAAAGGGCTTCCAGATGCGCGGCCGTGCGGGCAATGAGCGGATGAATCATTGGGGAAGCGTCCTGGATTCAGCCCGTCGGCGCAGGTCGGCGTCGAGGGCCAGCACTTGTGGTAAGAGGGGCTGTTTATCGTCGTTGTGCAACACCCAGTCGGCGGCAGTCTGGCGCTGCGTTTCCGTCCATTGCCGGGCCAGGATGGCCCGCACATCGGCTTCGGTACGGTGCGGGTCGCGGGCCAGCACCCGCCGGATGCGGAGGGCTTCGGGCGCGGCTACGGTCACCACAAAATCCAGGGAGCGAGCGATATCGGCCTCGAACAGAATCGCGGCTTCCTTCACGATATACGGCGCACCCGCCGCATCCTGCTGCGTGAGCCAGGCGGCAAAGTCGCGCCCGACGGCCGGGTGAACGAGCGCGTTGAGCCGCGTCAGCACGGTGGCATCGGTAAAGGCGCGGCGAGCCAGGCCCGCGCGGTCGAGTTGGCCGGTCGTGGCGTCAAAAACCGCCGGGCCGAAGGCTTCTACCAGCGCCGCGCGCAACGCCGGATCGTGCGCCATCAACCATTTGCCGCGCGTGTCGGCATCGGTCACGGGCACCCCCAGCACGGCGAACAACCGCGCCACCACGCTCTTACCGGAGCCGATGCCGCCGGTAAGGCCCACGGTGTAGGGGAGAGGCATTCGGGGGCCGCAGGTCTAAGCTTTGGCTTCAGCCGCCGTACCCGCCGCCGAGGCGATGGCGCCCTTGTCGAACGTCAGCCGGGTGCCCCGGTCCACTTCCAGCACCACGGTCGTGTCCGTGATTTCGGCCACCCGGCCGTGCAAGCCGCCGAGCGTGACCACCTGCTGGCCTTTTTGCAGCGCCTCCCGAAAGGTTTTGAGCTGCGCCGCCTTCGCCTGCTGCGGCCGAATCATAAAGAAGTAGAAAATCAGGCCGATCAGGCCAAAAAACAGAAGCTGCTGAAGTGCGTCGGGAGACATTTAAATTTATTGAGTGATTGTGTGATTGAGTGATTTATGATTACGCAGCACCTTTTTCGGCTCCGCGTCTCCGCGCCCCCTTTGCGTCTCTGCGGGAAACGATTTTAGCTTACACCAGCACCAACGCGCCAAGTCGTTCGGCTACTTCGCCCAGAATACCGTGAATCTCGGCGGGCGTGGCGGCCTCGACCAAGCGCATCCGGTAAGGCTTGAAGTGTTCGACGCCCTTGAAGTAGTTCGTGTAATGACGACGCATCTCGAAGATGCCGGTTTTCTCGCCTTTCCAGCGCAATGAAAAGTCGAGGTGCTGGCGGCAGACGGCCACGCGGTCGGCAATGGTGGGCAGCGCCAGATGCTGGCCGGTAGCCACGAAATGCTTGATTTCGTTGAAGATCCAGGGGTAGCCGATAGCCGCCCGGCCAATCATCACGCCGTCCACGCCGTAGCGGTTTTGGTAATCGACGGCCTTTTCCGGCGAGTCGATATCGCCGTTGCCGAAGATGGGAATACGGATGCGCGGGTTGTTTTTGATGCGCGCGATCAGCGTCCAGTCGGCGGCGCCTTTGTAGAGTTGCGCGCGGGTCCGGCCGTGAATGGTGAGGGCCTGAATACCCACGTCCTGGAGGCGCTCAGCCACGTCTTCCACGTTTTTGGTCGAGTCGTCCCAGCCCAGCCGGGTTTTCACCGTTACCGGCAGCGGCGTGGGGCGGGCCCCGGCGGCGGTCATAGCCCCCCTAGTCGGAAAAAACGGCAAAAGCGCCGCGCCGGCGCCCCGGCAGGCTACCTGCTTCACGGGGCAGCCGTAGTTGATGTCGATCAGGTCGGGACCGGCTTCGGTGGAAATCGCCGCCGACTCGCGCATCGATTCGATGTCGGAGCCAAAAATCTGAATGCCCACCGGACGCTCGTAGTCGAAAATGTCCAGCTTCTGCCGGCTTTTCGCCGCCGCCCGAATCAGGCCTTCACTGGAAATGAACTCCGTGTAGAGCAAATCGGCCCCGTGCGCCTTGCAGACGGCGCGGAACGGCGGGTCGCTGACGTCCTCCATCGGGGCCAGCAGCAGCGGGAAGTCAGGAAGCGAGATATGAGGGCCAATGCGCACCATCGGAAGGCGGAAACCGGGCGCGCGGAAAAAGCGGGGCCGCGCCGGGCCGTAAATTTACGCCCGGCAGGGGCCGAACGTTCCCCGGTCGCGGTGGCGCCCCCAAAGGGGCGCTTCCATCCCTCGCTTCCTTATCGCTCTCCTTTCCGCTTCCTGATGCGCGACGACGCCCTGTTTCCGGCCCCGGATGCGCTGCCCGATCCCCTCGGCCCGTGGGCGCGGCTAATGCTGCTAATCGGCACCTGCCTGACGGGTATCGTGGTGGGCGGCCTGGTCGGTTTGGGGTTGAGCTGCCTGATCTGGGGGGTTGATTTCACGACCGCCTCGTTCGTGTCGGCCACACCCGCCAATTACCCTTTTGCGCGTGGTTTCGTGTTGCTCTCGAACTCCGTCGCGCACTTGCTGGCCCTCACCGTGGGGCCGATCATCCTGCTGCGGGCTACGTTGCCCGGCTCGTGGTGGCGCACGTGGCGCCACACCCGACTGGGCGCCCCCGGCCCGGCCCTGGGGCTGTTGGGCGCGGGTGCCCTGCTGATCATCAGCATTCCGGCGATGACTTGGGTAATCGACTGGAACGCCCACCTCGTGCCGCCGCCCTGGCTTGCGCCGCTGACCGACTGGATGCGCGCGTCCGAAGAAAAACTGCGCGCTATCACCGAGCTGCTCACGCGCCAGCGCACCGGGCTGGACCTGTTCACCGCCCTGCTCGGCATTGCCGTGCTGCCCGCCCTGGGCGAAGAACTCACCTTCCGGGGCATTCTACAGCCCACGGTGGCGCGGCTTTTCGGCGGCTCCACCACCGCAGGTATCTGGGTAGCGGCGGTGGTTTTCAGCGCGATTCACGTGCAGTTTTTTGGGTTCGTGCCCCGAATGCTGCTGGGCGCAGGGTTTGGTTATCTCTACGCCTGGTCCGGGCGCCTCTGGGTGCCGATGGTAGCGCACCTCACCAATAATGGCCTTCAGTTGGTGCTGCTTTATTTTTACCAACACGGGATGCTGCCCCTGGACCCCGCCAACGACGCTCCCGCGCCCTGGCCCTGGATGCTGGCGTCGGTCCTGCTGACGCTGGCTGGCGGCTGGGCACTCCGCCGCTACCTGCTGGCCCACGCCACGCCGCTGCTCACGGTGCCGGCGCTGCGGCCGGGGCAGTACGTGTCGGCCGACGCTTCCTTCCGCGACTGACTTTTTGCGACTGCCTTTTTGCTGCCGATGACTACGCACTCCGCCGCTGCACCCGCCGTTCCGCCCGCCCCGCTGCCCGACCCGACGGCGCAGGCCGCGCAGCGCGTGAATCTGCGGCAGCGCATCATCGTGGGCGTACTGGGCGGCGCGTTCTTCGTTTGGGCCGTGCTGTGGCGCCCCGAAAGCCTGGTCGGGCTCCTGCTCGGCCTGACGGTGCTGGGCGTACTCGAATTCTACCGCCTCCTGACGGCAGCAGGCTTCCGGCCGATGCGTTCGCTCGGCGTGCTGTTGGCCCTGACGGTCTTCGCCACGCTGGGCCTCGACGAAGCCGGGCTGGCACTGGGCTGGCTCCGCTGGCTGGTAGCGCCGGTGGCAGCGCTGGTGCTAGTGCGCGAACTGTACCGCCCTGCGCATCCACAACCATTTGTCAATGTGGCCCTTACGTGGGCTGGCACCCTTTACGTGGCGGTCCCGCTGGGCCTACTGCCGGCGCTGGCCTTTGGGCCGCAGGGGCAGTTTTCGGGGTGGCCCGTGCTTGGCCTGGTGCTGCTGATCTGGGCTGCCGACACGGGCGCCTACGCCACTGGGCGGCTATGGGGGCGGCGCAAGCTCTTTCCGCGTCACTCGCCCGGCAAAACCTGGGAAGGTTGGGCCGGCGGCACCGCGCTGACGCTGGCTACGGCCGTGGGGCTGCACCAATGGGTGCCGGGTCAGCCGCTGGGCCTGGTACAGTGGCTGGGCGCCGCCGCGCTGGTAGCGGCCTTCGGCGTGTGGGGCGATCTGGTGGAAAGTATGCTCAAGCGCTCGCTGGGCGTCAAAGACTCCGGCACCCTACTGCCTGGCCACGGGGGCGTCCTCGACCGTTTCGACTCACTGCTTCTGGCGGCGCCCTTCGTGGTTGCGTGGGTGAAGCTGTGGTCCGCGCTGGCTGCCTAGCGCGGCCGCCTTTACTGCGTACGAAACCCTACAGACGCAGTCACATCTCTGAAAACGAACGCCCCGGAGCCACGACGCTTATTATTGCGGTGGCTCCGGGGCGGTTTAGCGGGGGCGGAAAGCGGGGGCTGCTACAAAAATTGCAGATGGTCTTTGGCCGTCTTCCGGGCAATCGCCAGGTTCGTGCGGCGCAGATCCACGGCCAGGTATAGAAACAGGTTTTTGTCGGGCACAAGCTGCAACAGATGCAGGTTCGACTCGGCCGTGACCAGCACTTCTTCGGCCTGGTCATCGTCCATCCGTAGCGCCTGCATCGCGTTGCGCTGCTGGCGCAACACTTCGGCGTGGTAGGCGGCGGCGGTGTCGGCATCGAACTCCGGATTACGCGACGAGCTGGCCAGGCTGATGCCCGTTTCGCTGTCGGCCACGGCCACGGCCATCAGTTCCGGCAGGGCGCGCACGATGCGGTCCACGACTTCCTGAACATCCATCGCCCCACTGGGCACCAGCGCGAAGGCCGGCGTTTCGGTGCTCCGACCAGCCCCTGCACGCGGTGTCGTCGGCTTTTCAACCAGAGGCATCTCCGGCTGACGGCTGGCTTCACCAGGGGTTCCCAGCAACGACACGACAGGAATAGCCGGAAAGGCCAGTCGATCAGCGGCTTCGGCCGCTTCGGAAGAGAAATAATCGAAAAGGTGCAGCCTCATAGGATTTTTTTGAGAAAAGATTGACAGAAAAAGAAGCCCTTTAATGGGCGAGAGTGCTGCAAATGTATGACGCAAAAACCACCAAATCCTTACAAGCCCATTCGGCGCCAAATTTCATTCGTTGAAGGAAGACGTCTGATTTCCGAACAGCAGTCAGCTTCCGGTTTCCGTTTTTATGGTGCCGTATGCCCTTCCCAGATGTTTGAGAAATTAATTTTGTTTAGTTTTTTGATCAGCAACTATAAACAAGCCAACCCCTTGCACGCCTGACTTTTAAGAAACCTCCGGAGCTGTTCATTTTTTTTCGAGAGGCCCTAAACAAAATTAACGGTGACTTTTGCGAGGCTCCGAACCCAGTTTTTGCATTTAACCAAGTGCGACTTGCCTTGAAAGACGATTTTTTTGGAATTATAAAAACTTTTGATTATTTAATTTCTTACAAAACCAAGCGTCAAACTAAAAACAGGACGACAGAAAGAGAGGCGGAATTGTTTGGCAGATTTTAGCTTTGCGCCCTGCCGTACCTACCGTACCTGCCGCTTAACAGCCCTAAGCGGAGCGATTGCGGCGGCTTTTTTTCCACTTTTTTTCTGTTCTCTTTTTATGTTATTCCTCCACGACCCGGCGGCGGCCGCCGCCGCCGCGCCGCATCTGGCAATGAACGATGCGGTGGGTTTCACCTTCTCGATGGGCTTTATGGCCCTGTTTGCGGCTTCGCTGTTTTTTCTGCTGGAACGCCAGCACGTGCCCGCCCGCTGGGTGACGGCCATGACCACCGCCGGCATCATCTGCGGCCTGGCAGGCGTTAATTATTTATACATGAGAAATATTTACCTGGAAACCGGCGTCTCGCCGATTCAATTCCGGTATATCGACTGGGCCTTGACCGTGCCGCTGCTTTGCGCCGAGTTTTATTTGTTGCTACGGCCGGGCGGGGCGCCCATTTCGTCGCTCTACACCCTTGTGGGCGGCGCTTTCTGGATGATTGGATTCGGCTACATTGGCGAAGTGAACACGCAGTACGGCATGCTGATGGGCGCCGTCTCGTCGCTGGGCTACTTCGTGATCGTTTACGAAGTCTGGTTTGGGCGCCTCAACAAGCTGGCCAGTAACCTGACGAACGAAGAAGTGGTGCGGGCCTTCAATTTCCTGGGCTACTTTATCCTGGTCGGCTGGGCCATCTACCCCATCGGCTATATGACCCAGGCCAACAACCTCCTCAGCGGCCTGCACCTGAATATGGACCTGATCTACAACTTCGGTGACTCGATCAACAAAATCGGGTTTGGCCTCGTGATCTACACGATGGCAAAATCGCAGCGCGTCCGCGAAGAAGTGGACCAGGCTCGGCGCGAGGACTTTGCCGTCAGCAACGGCTAATCAGCGCCCTTTCTTCGTGAACTGATGCTGTGGTCGCCCCGTGGGGTGGTTGCCCGTTCGCCCGGCAGCTTCCCACGGGGCCTTCCCTTCCCCCTCGTCTTTCCTTTTCCGTTATGCAAAACCCTTTCGCACCGAAGCGAGTCGTGGCCCGGCCTGAGCCACAGCCTACGCCCCCCGCTACGGCACCTATCCCGGTCCCTGCCCCCGCCGCGACAACCCCGCCGCCCGCTGTTCCGCCCGCCGCAGCACCGCGCGCGCCTTTTACGCCCCCGTCATCGCTGCCGCCCCGGGCATCAGCGCCCCCGCCACCAGTGGCTCCGCCGCCACCTGCGGCGCCCGCACCGTTTCGCCCCATTACTCCGGCTTCGTCAGTGGCGGCGCGGCATAACGCGATGCAACAGGCCGTCGATAGCATCGCCTTGAGCTTACCCGGCACGGTGGCCGTGTTCGTGGCCGATTCCGAAACCGGATTGCTCGAAATGGCGGATCAGCAAAGCGTTCCGGAGCAAAACGAAGCCGTAGCCGCTTATTATGCCCAGGTGATGCGCTTACAGCGCCGCGCCCTGGATGCTACAGGCGTGGGGCAGCAGAAAATGCAGAATATGGTCTTCCAGTCGAGCCGCCACTACCACGCGCTGTACCCGGTGGAAGGCAGTCGCTTTTTGTGCCTCGTCGTCGATCAGCGTCAAACCAACTTGGCGATGCTCTGGCGTCTGTTGGCCACTTACGCGCCACAGCTGCAGGGGTAAGCGGTCAGCCATCAGCTTCAAACTGAAAGCCAACCTGCTCATAAACAAGCAGAAGCCGAGTGTCAACTATTGGATGATTGGTGGTTGATCTCTCCTCTTCATCCCGAAACAAACCGGCCCCGCCTGTGCTGTTGCACGAGCGGGGCCGGTTTACGTTTAGGATGAACCTTTGAAGGCCCTTTTTAAATCTGCTGCGCGTAGCGGCGCACGACTTCGCGGGCGATGGCCACATTGGTTTCGCGCGGCGAGACCGCCAGATACAGAAACTGCGAGCCGTCGGGCGAAAGCCGCAGCAAGTGCAACTGCGATTCGAGCGTGACCAGCAGGTCGTCGACCCGGTCGCCGGATAACTGCATTGCCTGCATCACCTGGCGCTGCTGCTTGATGACCTCTGTATGATAGGCGCCCGCTGTATCAGCATCGAAGGCGGGATTCGACGAGTAGCTGGCCAGGCTCATTCCTGTTTCCAGATCGACGATTGCCACCGCTAACAGGCCGGGCAGTTCATTGCGAATCGCATCCACCGTCTGGCCGGGGGGTGTGTTGTTAAAATAAGCCATTGGCTCAGACGAAGAAGAAAGGGGAGAAGAGGAAAAGAAAGGGGCATCAGATTCTGACGCCGCCGCAGCGATCGCCTGAAGCCGCCGAATTTTGACTGAAGCGGGCTCCTGCCCGTGGAGCCGCAATCGCTTGCGTTTCATTACACAAACCTACTCAGTTTCGAGGGTATTTCCGCGCAACCGAGAGCCTTATTTTTTGTTCGCGCCGCCGGCCAGCGCACGGCCCCCAGCCGTACCTTTGTAGAGCGTGTCGATCCGCCGTTAGGGTGGGTTGATACAACCTTCTTTACAACCCAATCAACCCCCACTTATTCAGCCGATGAGCCGCCATACCGCCGCCTACAAGGAGCCTGCTCCGATCCACGACCGCGAGAACCCGTTTGCCTCGATGATGGCCCGCTTCGACAGCGCCGCCGACGTGCTGGGCCTCGACGATGAAACCTACAACGTCCTCAAATCGCCGGCCCGGCAGGTGCTAGTTTCCCTGCCCGTGACGATGGACGACGGCAAGGTCCGCGTCTTCGAAGGCTTCCGCGTGATTCACTCCACCATCCTCGGCCCGTCGAAGGGCGGCATCCGTTACGACAAAGGCGTTTTCCTGGACGAAGTGAAGGCCCTGGCCGCCTGGATGACCTGGAAATGCGCCGTCGTGGATATTCCCTACGGCGGGGCCAAGGGCGGCATCATCTGCGACCCGACCACGATGTCGGACGGCGAGAAGGAGCGCCTGACCCGCGCTTACACCGCCTCGCTGGCCGATATTTTCGGTGAAGATCAGGATATCCCCGCGCCTGATATGGGCACCGGCCCGCGCGAAATGGCGTGGCTGATGGACGAATACTCCAAAATCCGGGGTAAGACCGTGAACGCCGTCGTGACGGGTAAGCCCCTCGTGCTGGGCGGCTCGCTGGGCCGCACGGAAGCCACCGGACGCGGCGTGATGGTCAGCACCTTAGCTGCACTCGCCAAGCTGGAAATGAAGCCGGAAGAAACCAGTTGCGTGGTGCAGGGCTTCGGCAATGTCGGTTCCTGGGCCGCCCGCCTGCTGGCCGAGCGCGGCGTGAAAGTGAAAGGCGTATCCGATATCAGCGGCGCCTACTGGAACGAGGACGGTATCGATATCGAAGCCGCCATCATCTTCAAAGATGCCAACGCAGGCCGCCTGAACGGTTTCAAAGGTGCCACCCCAATGCCCGCCGACGATCTGCTGACTTCGGCCGTGGACGTGCTGGTACCCGCCGCCGTGGAAAACGTGATCACGGACCAGAACGCCGACCGCATTCAGGCGAAACTGATCGTGGAGGGCGCCAACGGCCCTACAGCCGCTTCCGCCGACGATATTCTGAAGGAGAAAGGCATTATGGTCGTGCCCGACATTCTGGCCAATGCCGGCGGCGTGACGGTAAGCTACTTCGAGTGGGTGCAGAACCGGATGGGCTTCAAGTGGGACCTCGAAACGGTGAACCAGCGCGCCGACCACATTATGTCCGAGGCCTTCAACAAGGTGTACGCCACGGCCCAGCGCCATAACGTTTCGCTGCGCATCGCGGCTTATATCGTAGCCATCGATAAGGTAGCGACGACTTACCGCTTCCGGGGAGGTTTTTAAATTACTGAGCGACTGAGTGTGCTGAGTGACTGAGTGGCTCTATTTGACTGGCTTCTTGTAGTAGCTGGTTTGGTCAGGAAAACCTGTTCGCTCTGACCATAGCACCGTTCGATTTGGAATTTAGAATGCCCGCTTTTGGCCCCGTTCCCCCTTTGAGGGACGGAGCCGAAAGCGGGCATTCTGGCTTGGCTGCCGTTTCTTTGTCGGCCTGACGCCTTTTACGCCTCAATGAAAATCCACAAAGAAGGCCGCCGGATTCTGTTTTTTACGGCTTTGGGCCTACTGGTACTCAATGCCGCGCTGGGCTACTGGCTGACGAACCGCAACGTCGTCACGGTTTTCGTGGTGGTTTCGGTGCTGGTATTTCTGATTCTGCTCCAATTTTTCCGCTCGCCGTTGCGGCACCTGCTGCTGCACGACGACCTGCTGCTGGCCCCCGCCGATGGCAAGGTGGTGGTGATCGAAGATGTCTTCGAGCCGGAGTACTTCAACGGAATGCGGAAGCAGATTTCGATTTTTATGTCGCCCATCAACGTCCACATCACCCGCAACCCGGTGTCGGGGATGGTGAAATTCTTCCGGTATCACCCCGGCAAGTATCTGGTGGCGTGGCACCCGAAAAGCTCGACCAAGAACGAGCGCACCACGGTGGTGGTAGAGTCGGCAGCTGGTCCGGAAGTGCTCTTCCGCCAGATTGCCGGCGCAATGGCCCGGCGGATCGTCTGGTACGTGGCCGTGGGCGACGAAGTGACCCAGGGCGACGAGTTCGGCTTCATCAAGTTCGGCTCCCGGGTGGATATGTTCGTGCCCCTGGACACGGAAATCAATGTCCAGATCGGCGAAAAAACGACGGGCGGTGTGACCGTCATCGGCCGGCTGAAGGCGGTATAGGCCACTTCCAGGGGCGTGGCCGCGGCCAACTGCATCTCGTTCCTGCTGACAGCCCACTCCAGCAGGGACCGCCAGATTTAGGCTTTGGCTTCGTCCGGACCGAGACGGCAGACCAAGCAACACCTGCGCGCAAATGCGCCGGCGGCGGCACGATGCGCGCGGTAGAGGGCGGGAAAGCGTAATCAGCCGGAAGGATTCGGCGAGTTTTCCAGTGCGTTCGCCGAGCCGGAAAATCGGTTGGCGGGAACCTCACCCAATGATGTGGTTGGAAGGCTGAAAAGAGGCGGTAACATTGTCACGGGTTTCACTAGACGCCCTCATTTTCAATGGCATCGCACTCACTTTTTCGTCTTGCGCTAGCCCTAAGTGGGCTGGCAATTATGGCCCCCGCTGCTGCCGGAGCCGCCCCCCTGATCGGCACCCCGGTGCCGGTAGCGACCTCGGTGGGCCGCTACCAAAAATTCGAGGCAAGGGTGCCCGTCACGGGCACCGTTTACGCGAATCCCTACGAATTCGCGACGACGGCGGGTGGCGCCCTGCTACAGGCCACCTTCACGGCCCCGAGCGGCGCGCAAACCACCATCGACGGCTTCTGGGCCGATGGCTATACGATGACCAACCCCGCGACGGGCGCCGTGACCGCCCAGGCCGCCCAAAACGGCTGGCGGGTGCGGTTTACGCCCACCGAGGCGGGGACTTACCGCTATACGCTCCGTTTTCAGGACGGCGGGGGCACCGCACCGGCCGTCAGCGGCGCATTCACCGCGACGGCTTCCAGCGCCAACGGCTTCGTGCGCCGGCAGACGGGCAAAACATACCTGCGCTTTGATTCCGGCGCGCCCTATTTCCCGGTGGGCGAAAACCTGGCCTGGGGTGCCGGTCAGGGCATCGGGACGATGAAAACCTACCTCGACCCGCTAGTGGCGAACCGCGCCAACTGTATCCGGGTGTGGCTCTGCTACTGGGGCCTGGAACTGGAGTGGAAGGCCGGCACCGGCCCGGGACTGGCGGGCCTGAAGCGGTATTCGCAGCAAAATGCGTTTTCGCTCGACTGGCTCCTCGACTACTGCGCAGCCAATGGCCTCTACGTCGAGCTTTGTCTGGCTAACCACGGCCAGTTGCAGGGCGTGGGCGGCCCTAACTCGCAATGGGCCACCAACCCTTATAGTGCAGCCAACGGCGGGCCCTGCGCTACGCCGGTCAGCTATTTCAGCAACGCCACTGCCAAAGCCACTTACAAAAACAAGCTGCGCTACCTGAGCGCCCGCTACGCATTCAGCCCGAATCTGTTGGCCTGGGAGCTGTACAATGAACTGGATTTGGTGGACAATTACTCGTCGGCCAATACGGCGGCGTGGTGCGGCGAGATGGCCGCCTACCTCAAGAGCGTGGACCCAAACCGCCACCTCGTCAGCAACTCCTATGCGATGAGCAACGGCGACGCGGCGGTCTGGAACAATGCCAGCATTGATTTCACCCAAACCCACCTCTATCAGCGGCGCCCGGATCTGGAAACCTCGCTCGCCACCGCCGCCGATGCCCTGCGCGCGGCCCACAACAAGCCCTACCTGAGCGGCGAGTTTGGCCTGGAAACGGATAACGGCCTGACGGTCGGCACCGACCCTTCGGGTTCGTCGTTCCGCAACACGCTCTGGGCATCGGCTTTCAATGGGTCGATGGGCGCGGGCCTGACCTGGTGGTGGGACGAGTGGATTCATCCCCGCGCCACCACCACGTACCCGCTCATCAAGCAGTTGCGCAACTTTATGGATGCCAACGTGAACGTGGCCACCGGCAACTTTGCCCCCGTAAAGCCCGAACTGCGCACCCTGACTGGGGGCACCTGCACGATCACGCCGGGTTATAGCGGCTTCCAGCCCCCCGCCTACGCGGCCACTAAAGCCCCATACAGCGCCTTAACCATTGCCGCTGATGGTACACTGGCCCCCGCCGTCCTTGGTCGGCACCTGTTCGGCTCCTGGAACCCCTTGCAGCGTAACCCGCCGACGTTCAGCTTCACGATGCCCACGGCCGGCCAGGCCAGCGTGAAGGTCGCCGCGATTGGGGTCGCCGCCACGCTCACCATTAAGGTCGATGGGGTGCTGGTGCTCTCGAAGGTGAATCCCGGCGCCAACACCACTTACAACGTGAACCTGACGGCCGGTACCCACACCCTGACGCTGGACAATACCGGCACTGACTGGCTCGAAATCGGGGCGTTGGCACTGACGAATTTCCAGCCCCGCGTCACGGGCAGCGCCCTGCGCGACGGCAACCGGCTGGTAGGCTATGTCCGGCTGCGCGATTACCAGTTTCAGTACCTGGCGGCGAACAACCAGGTGGCCCCCCCGGCCGTCAGCGGGGCCACGCTTACGGTGCGCAGTCTGACGATGGGCACCTCGTACACCGCCAAGTTCACCAGCGTGCTGACTGGCGCCGTGCTGAGTTCCGCCACGCTGGTAGCGCCCGCCACGGGGGTCGTCACGTTTCCGCTGCCCACGTTAGCTTGGGACGCCGCTTTTGTGGTGAAACCCACCGGCAGCGCCCGCCCGGCGCCAACGGTGGAAGAGCCGGCTACAGCCGCTATCCGCCCGGCAACGCTGCCCGAACTCAACCTCTATCCCAACCCCGCTTCAGCGGCTTCCGCAGTAGCCGTGGAGTTGGTCGAGCCACTGGCAGGGCCGGTGCAATACACCTTATTCGACCTGACAGGTCGCCGCTGCTGGACCACGACCGACCCGGAGACGGCCGCCACCGTCCGGCGCCAGGCCATTCCCCTGGCCGGGCTGCCTGCCGGCGCCTACGTGCTGCACGTGCATACACCCGCCGGACAGCGCAGCGCGCGGCTGGTGTTGGAATAGCCGCCCAGTTCCAAGTATTCGGGGTTAGGTTTTGGGCGTTCGGTTTTAGGTTTTGGGTCTGACACCCGACGGCGAACGCCCAGAGCCAAAACATAATCGTTCTGGGCGGCAGCGGCCCCCACGCGGCACGAGACCATAGTCCCACGGTCCGTGGGAAGCAGTCTCACAGATTGGGGGCGCTATGCTTATGGTCAAAGCATCCCGGCAAGCGCCACGTCACGTTGGGGCGTTTGCCTGACGTGGGGTTTGCGGGGCTCAAAATCGCATCACGGCCGTCGCGACGCGATCCAGCTCCGGCTCTTTCATTGCCGAGCCGGACGGCAGGCAGAGGCCGCGGGCGAACAGACCATCGGCCGTGCCGCCGTGGTCGTAGTAAAGGGCGTCTTTGAACACGGGCTGACGGTGCAGCGGCTTCCAAAGCGGCCGGGCTTCGATATTGAAACGCTCCAGATGCTGGCGCAGGTGTTCCGGCGAATGGTCGGGCGCCACGG
Source organism: Hymenobacteraceae bacterium (assembly GCA_031426455.1). Lineage (GTDB taxonomy): Bacteria > Bacteroidota > Bacteroidia > Cytophagales > Hymenobacteraceae > JANNMJ01. The sequence continues at coordinate 59,416 of JANPLI010000205.1, forward strand.
CGGGGTCGAGCAGAATCGTGGTCAGCCAGCGGTTCGAGCAAAAGCCGGACGGCTCGTCGGGGCCAAACTCCAGAAAATCCAGAAACCGTAGCTTTTCGCGGTACTGCCGATGAATCCAGCGGCGGGCTTTCACACGGTCGGGTAATACTTCTAACTGAGCGCGCCCCACGCCGGCCAACAGGTTCGAGAGGCGGTAGTTGTAGCCGATTTCTACGTGTTCGTAGTGCGCAGCCGCTTCTTTGGCCTGCGTGGCCAAATGCAAGGCGCGGGCCGCCAGTGCCGGGTCGGCCGTCACCAACGCGCCGCCGCCGGAAGTGGTGATGATCTTATTACCGTTGAAGGAAAAGATGCTCATGGCAGCACGGGTGCCCAGCGGCCGGCCGTGCAGCGTCGAACCAAGGGCTTCGGCCGCATCCTCGATCACGGGCACGTCGAACTCCGCGGCGATGGCCAACAGCGCGTCCAGGTCGGCGGGCATTCCGTAGAGATCCACCACGATCACGGCTTTCACGCGCTTGCCCAGCCGGCGGCGGGCGGCCAGGCATTCGCGCAGCGCGGCGGGCGCCATATTCCAGGTCTGAGCTTCGGAATCCACGAAAACCGGCGTCGCGCCCAGGTACAGAATCGGTCCGGCCGAGGCAGCAAACGTGAACGAAGCGCACACCACTTCGTCGCCCGGCCCCACGTCCAGCAGCCGCAGCGCCACGTGCAGCGCGGCCGTGCCGGAGCTCAGCGCTATGGCGTGCAGCGGCCGACCGGCCTCGTCGGTTCCGCCTAACTCAGCCACCAGTTCGGCTTCAAACGCGGGCAGGTGCGGCCCGGCGGGCGCAATCCAGCCATCGGCCAGGGCTTTGCTGAGATAATTCAATTCGTGCCCGCCCAGATGCGGCGGAGACAGGTAGAGACGGGGAGCGGCCAAGTCAGAACAGAAAGAAGGGGAGGGGCAAAGGTCGGACTCCGTAAAGGCACAACCGGGACGACGCCATCCATCATCCGGTTGGCGTTTAGGTGGCAACATACTTAAATGCGCCAGTTACGGGCTGGCGTTACGGCACTCCCCGTTCCGCGGTTACTTCCCGAATAGCCCTTTCAGCTTGCCGCCAGCGGCATTTTTCAGCGCATCGGCGGCTTTACGGGCCGTCGAATCTTTCGCCAGGCGGTCCTTCACTTCGTTCGAGACGCGGGTTTTGGCTTCGGCTTCCGCCTTGGCTCTCAGGGCCTCGGCCTGACGGGTAGCTTCCCGGCGCACCGAATCCTGCGCCTTCTGCTTCAGGTCTTCGAGCTTGGCTTTGCCTTCGTTCACCTTCGCGTCCACGAGAGACTTGGCCAGATCTTTCGCCGCGCCCTTCACCGAGCCACCGCTCAAACTCACTTTGGGGTTGGTCACGGTGCCGCCAATTTTCACGTTGATGGTCACGCGCTCGGCGGCTTTTAGGTTCGAGACGCCCGAAAGCGAGGCCAGCTTGCCCGAAAGCTGCTGCCCAACCTTACCAGTCGGCACGTCGAGGGCACTCACGAAGTCCATCTCACCGGCCAGCGACGATAGGCCGCCGATCTGCATCTTGATATCGTCGCCGGGCAGCTTCACCTCAAACGGCTTCACCACCACGTTGCCGTTGCTCACGTCGAGGGCGATTTTTTGGTCTTTCAGCACCATTTCTTTCAGGCTCGGCAGGTTCGTCAGGCTCGCTATCTTTTGCAAGGCGGGCAATTGCGAAACCGTGGCTTTCGCTACCGCCACCAGCGCATTGCCTTTCAGCGAACTCAGTAACGGCATCATATCCTGGCCCAGACCGCCAGCCAGCTTCATCGTCGTGCTGAAGTTGCCGTTCAGGTACTGCGCCGCCGGGGCGAGCTTCTGAATGGTGTTGAAGGCCGTGAACGCCTGCTGAAAGCTCAGGTCGCGGATGCCAAGCGCCATATCGAAGCCGGGGTGGGCGAGGTCGTGCGCGTCGTAGGTGCCGTCAGCGGTGAAGCCGCCGCCCAGCGTGTTGAAATCCATTCCGTTGAGCTTCACCTTTTTGTCGCGGACCACTACCTGGCCTTTGGCCTGGCGCAGGTCGAGGTTATCGTACAGCACCTGCGCGGCGCTGACGTTCAGCGTGAGGTCCACGTTGCCGGGCACTTCTACTACGCCCACGGCTTCCTGCTGCTTGGCGGCTTGCGGCGCGGTAGAGGTTCCGGAGGCCGGATCGACCATAAACTCGTTCACATCGAAGCGGTTAGACGCCACCGTCAGGTTCGCCACCAGCGGCTGCTTGTTCACGCCGAGCGCGTAGCCCATATAGTTGTTGATGGTGCCGTCGGCCCGGAAATCGGAGCGCCCCACGGTGCCGGCCATTCCTTTGACGCCGATTTGGGTGTTGTTGAAGGTGCCGTTGGCCGTTTTGATGGTCATTCCCTGCGGAAAGTCCTTCGATTGGTAGGTCAGATTCTGCACCGTCACGGCGCCGCTGCTGGTCACTTTCTGATACTGTTTGGCTTCGATATCGGCCATCCGGCCCTTCGTCTGCAGATTGCCCTGTAGGCGGCCCGCCAGCGTGGTACCCGCGATGGGGAAGATTTTGGTCATCTTCGTCAGGTCCACGGTGCCGTGTACGTCGGCGTCGAACACCGGCTTGGCAATGCCCTGCACGTACACGCGCCCGCCGAACGGCTCGCCGTCGAGGCTCATCTTGAAATTTTCGATCCGGATATCGGTGTCGTCGGTCTTGCCGGTGGCGTTGGTGACTTTACTGACCACTTCCAGGCCCTCGATCGGCGCCGGGAAGTCCTTCGATTTCACGTAGCCGTTCGTCAGGTTCAGCTTGGCCTGCACCACGGGCATTTGCGTTTTGGAATAGGTGCCTTTCGCCGTGGCATCCACGTCGAGCAGGCCGCGCAGTACGAGGCCAGCCACCGGATAGACCTGCATCATCTCGGCCAGGTTCACCTTCGCCTTCACGTTGCCGTCCACCAGCATCGGGTTCAGGCCGTCGATTTTGGCCACGGCATCCACCGGGTCGTTGCCGAGGTCGAGGTGGAGCTTGCGCAGGTCCACTTTCGTGTGGTCAGTGATGCCGTCGGCATCGTCCACGGTCACGTCCACATTGATGTTTTTGACCGCGCGCGGCAGTTTCGGATACTGGAACGTGGCGTCGGCCACTTTCAGGTTCACGCCAAAGCCCGGCGCCTGCACCGAGTCCATCCGGCCCTTATAATAGCCGTCGAAGACCATTTTGCCGGTGGTTTTGATGTCCTTGAAGTCCGCCGAATACATTCCGGGCATCAGCGAGAGCAGATTTTTGAAGTCGGTTTCGGGCGCGTTGAACTTGATGTCGAAGTCCATCGGCGCGCCGGGCATCTTGATCGTGCCGTCGAAATGCGTGACGAATTCGTTGAGCCGGACGGTATTTTCCTTGAAGGCGAAGGCCATATTTTTCAGGTCCATCGCCATCGTCACGTCGGCCGTGAGCTTCTTGTCGGTCAGGTATTCGGCGCCGCCGTAAGCCACCGAGAAGCGCTCGGCGGTGGTGTTGGAGGTCATATCGAAGACTTCTTTGGCGAAGTCGCCGGAGCCGGTGTGGTTCAGGCCCGCCAGCGTGGTTTTGAAGGGCAGCGAGCGGTCGTCGTAGCGCAACCAGCCGTTTTCCACTTTCCACTGCTTGATGCCGATGGCGAAGTTGGACGCCGTATCGGCGGGGACCTTCACGGCCGTGTCGGGCTTGGCGATATCGTAGTTCGCGAGGCCCGACTTCAGCACCACCACGCTGATGCGCGGGCGTTCCAGCACTACTTCGTTGATCTGCATTTTGGCGCCCTGAATCACGCTCATCAGGTCCAGCCCCACCCGCAGCTTCGGAATGTAGGCCAGCGTATCGCGCGAAAACGAGTCGATCCCGATCACCCGCAACTCGCCCAGGGTCACGCCCAGATCCGGAAAAGTAGAGATCAGCGTCACGCCGATCTGGTCGGCGTCGTACTGCACTTTGGCGTTGAGGCTATTGGCAATCTGCTCGTCCACCTTCGCCTTGATCTTGTCCTTGAACAGAAACGGCACCGCCACGGCCAGCAGCACGAGCAGTAACAGAAAGGCGCCCAGGCCCAGCAATATCTTTTTCATTCAAGTGTAAAATCAGCCCGCCGGCAGCGGGCGCTGAGTAAAAAGCGGTCGGTCGTCAAAGAAAAGCCGTCGGATGGAAGGTTCCGGTCGTCGTCGATCACCGCCACGCGAACGGACAAGCCCCGATTTCCGCCGAAAGGCCGTTAGTTTGTTTCCGGTTAGGCACGCGTGGTGCTTGACCGGCTAATCAGCAAAAGTAGCGGCCCTTCCCGCAGCATGTCGTTTGTCCTTCGCGTTTGGTGTTTCCGCGCCTGCCTGGTGCTGCTGTTGCTGCTGGGCGCAGTGCCCCCAACGGTGGGTCAGGACGTGCGCTTCGGCCAACCCTACGCCACTGGGCTGCACCTGAACCCGGCGCTGGCCGGCACGTCGGCGCTGCGTTCGGTCACGCTTACCAGCCGCGACCAATATCCGGCCCTCGGCGAGGGTTTCCTGACGGGCGCCCTTAGTGGCGACCTGCGCGTCCCGCTGTTACGCGGAGCCGTCGGCGCCACCGTGGCCTTCGACCGCGCTGGCACCGCCCCGCTGAACCGGTTGCAGGCCAGCCTACTATACGCCGTACATCTGCCGCTGACCAAACAATGGACGGCCAGCGCCGCCGTAGGCGTCGGTTTCGGGCAATTGCGCGGCAGCCTGAGCCGCTACACCTTCGGCGACCAACTGCTGACCGACGGCACCACCGGCGCCACGGCCGAAACCGACCGCTACCTGCCAGCCTCTTACTTCACCATCAGCCCCGGCCTACTGGTTTACGGCAAAGCGGCCTGGCTGGGCGCCGCCCTGCACCAAGCCAACGCGCCTAGGCTGGGGGCCGCGGCCGGTAACGTACCGCTGCCCACGCGGCTGGTAGTCCACGGCGGCTATAAAATCTTCCTGCTCAGCGACCTCGACCTGAACCGATTCTATGAATTCAGCCTCTCGCCGCTGGCTACGTTCCAGCGGCAAGGCCCCGCCCAGAGCCTGGACCTGGGTTTTATGGCGACTTATTCGCCCGTTTCGTTGGGCCTGTTGCTGCGGAACCCGCCCGTCGTCAGCGCGGCCACGAGTCAGCGGTGGCTGGTAGCGACGTTGGGCTTGAGCCTAAAGAGCTGGCGCGTGGGATATTCCTACGACTGGGGCCTCGGGCAGCAGACCCGCGGTGCCGCCGCCCACGAACTGACGCTGCGCTTCGAAACCCTGGATTACAGCGGGCTACTGAAAAAACGAACCAGTAAGCGAATCCTGCCGTTCAGCCCCGCGCCTGCCTTTTAGTTAAAACTCCCGTTAGTGAACCAGATCGGCCCGCTTCGAATCCGAGTTCACCGGGAAATTTGCCCCCTTGGGCAGCTATTCGCGGGTCTTTCAACTGCTTTGCCCGGATTGGCTCCTACTTCTTTCGTAAACTTGCACGTTCTAAGCGCGTCCACGCCATCGGCGTAATCGACCCCCGCTTATTTCTACGCTGTTTTCTCTTTTCAATGAATCGTTTCCGACTGCTTGGCCTGACTTTCATCGGCGCCTGCGTGCTGTCTTCCTGCTCGGACACCGGCCAACCAACGGCGGCTAACCCTGGCGTATCCAGTACGCTCACGGGCCTCGAATATAATAAGGACGAGGCAATGGTAGTCAATGAGTACCTGGCCACGGCTGAAGGCCCAGGGCTGGTATTCATCGAGGGAGGCCGCACGACGCTGGGTTCTCAGGAAGAAGATGTAGCGATGACGCGCGACAACATCGAGCGCACCGTGACGCTGGCGTCTTTTTATATGGACGAAGCCGAAGTAGCCAATATCCACTGGCTAGAGTATATGTTCTACGTCCGGAAGGACTCCAGCGAGGAAGTTTACCAGGCCACTCTGCCTGACACGACCGTGTGGCAGCGCGAACTGGCTTTCAACGACCCTTACGTCGATTACTACCTCCGTTATCCTGGCTTCCGCTTTTTTCCCGTTGTGGGCATCAAGTGGCTACAAGCCAATGATTACTGCACCTGGCGGACAGCTAAAGTCAACGAGAAGCTGGCCAAGGACAACGACGTAGAAATGCCGGAAGGCGGCGGTCCGCCGCCCATCGAATCGGGCGTGGTACTGCCAAACTACCGCCTGCCTACGGAAGCGGAATGGGAATATGCCGCACAGGCTATGATCGGAACGCAGGAAGTAGGGGACGAAAACCAGTCGAACAAGCGCATTTATCCCTGGGACGGCCATTCGGCCCGTAACCCCTACGGTAAGGAGCAAGGACAGTTCCTGGCGAACTTCAAACGCGGCCGCGGCGACTACGCCGGTATCGCGCAGGCGCTCAACGACGGCGCGATGATCACGGAGTACATCTACAATTACCCGCCCAATGAGTTTGGCCTTTACAATATGGCCGGCAATGTGAACGAGTGGGTGCAGGACGTGTACCGCCCGCTGTCGTTCCAGGATATGGAAGACCTGAACCCGGCGCGGGGAGCCAGCAAGAAAGGCGACCCCGGTGCCAAAGACGCGGCTTCGGGCTACGATACGAAAGGCTTCCAATCGCTGGTCGATGACCACGTGCGGGTGTACAAAGGCGGCTCGTGGCGCGATGTGGCCTACTGGCTTTCGCCGGGCACGCGCCGCTTTATGCGCGAAGATTCAGCCACTTCTACCATTGGCTTCCGTTGCGCAATGATTCGGCCGGGTACTAACTACTAGTCCGCAACGAACTAGTAACCAGCTTACTCAAAAAAGAACCCCGCTTTGGCTGTGCCCGAGCGGGGTTCTTTTTTGGGTCTCGTGCCAGCTCAACCGGCGGTGGCAATGGTCGCAATACTTACCTCCAACGCCCCGGCGGCCAGTAGCGTGACGGCGCAGGCTTCCAGCGTGGCGCCAGTGGTCAGCACATCGTCCACGAGCAGGACGCGCCGGGACGTTACGGTTTCCGGTTCGGCCACCGCGAAGCCTCCCGTTACGTTCTGCCAGCGCGCTAGCCGCCCTTTACGGGTTTGGGAAGTCGTTTCGTCCAGTTTGACCAAGGCGCCGGCCGCTTGCGTCAGCCCCAGTCCGTCCGCCATTCCTTCGCCAAAACGCGCCGCCTGATTGTAGCCGCGCTGCCGCTCCTTCTGCGGATGCAGCGGCACGGGCACGACCAGATCGAACGCCGCGCCGTAGCCCACGGCTGCCAATTCGGCCCCAAACCATCGGCCCAGCACTTCGCCCACCTCCGGCTGTCGTTCGTACTTCAACTGATGCAACAGGTGCTGGACGCGCCCCTGCGCCGTAAACTGGAGGTACGCGACGGCATACCGCACCGGCACCTTCCCCCAAAAGCGCCGCACCAGCGGCGATTCGGCCCGGACCGGGTCCGGCAAGTGATAGCTCAGGTAAGGCAGGCTGACGCGGCAGTCGGTGCAGCAATGCTGCTCCCCGCTGACCAGAGGTGCCTCGCAGGCCAGACACAAATCCGGGTAAAAAAGGGCCAACAGATCGGCAAAGGGGTTCATTGGCCCGAAGATAGGAAAAGCCGAGCAAGCCCCCGGTGCCGCGAATCGTTCCCGCTCCTTCGCCCGTGCTGACCTTTGCGTTCCGATGGAATTCACCTCCGAAGACGATCTCGACTATGAGGCCCGCTGGTATCGCCTGCTGACGCGCCTGCGCGCCCGCCTCGGCCGGCGCCCCGACCTGAACGCACTGCTGTTTCTGATTGGCATTCAGGAGCTAGGGCAGGGCGTCGGCGAGTTTACTAAAGAACAAAAGCAGGACTTGATGCATATCGCTACCTGCAAGCTCCTGAGCCAGTCGGGCTACTATGAGCTGGAACGCGTGGACGAAGATGGCTGGCCCCACTACCGTAACCTCAAACCCCTCGATTTTGCCACCCTTCGCGACCAGGAACGCCTAATAAAATGGCATATGGTGGAGTATTTTGGCGACGAAGATTTATGAGCGCCCCAGTATTTGCCTTCACTTCGGAAGCCGCTAAAACCGGGGAGGTTATCAAAATCTGTCTTCCCTCCACGCATCTTCAGAACCACTGTCGCCTTTTTTCCTGCTCAGGCCAACTTGCTACTAATCAGTTATAATATTAACGGCATTCGGTCTGCCACGACCAAAGGGCTACTGCCGTGGGTAGCCGAGCAAGGGCCGGATATTTTGTGTTTGCAGGAAGTTCGGGCGCCGCGCGAAGGGTGGGAGTGGAGCGCCTTCGCCCGCTTGGGTTTGCCGCATTCCGCCGCGCACTTTGCCGAAAAACCGGGCTATAGCGGCGTGGCGACGCTAAGCCGGCAGCCGCCGCTGCGCGTCACGGCCGGCACCGGTCACGCTGCTTACGACGCTGAAGGGCGCGTCCTGCGCACCGATTTTCCGGGCCTGACCGTGGTGAACGCCTACATCCCGTCCGGCGCGCGGGGCGAACGCCAACCTTTCAAGATGGAGTGGCTCGCGCATTTCGAAAGGTGGCTGGCGCAAGTAGTCGCTGAGACGCCTCACCTGATCGTGTGCGGCGATTTCAATATCTGTCATCAGCCCATTGATATCCACGACCCCGTGGGCAACAAAAAATCCAGCGGCTTTCTGCCCGACGAGCGCGCCTGGCTCACGGCGCTGCTGACGGCCAACGGCCCGTGTGGCGCGGGCCTGATTGATTCGTTCCGCCATTTCAACCCCGACGCCCGGCATCATTACACGTGGTGGAGCAACCGGTCCGGCGTTCGGGCGCGCAACAAAGGCTGGCGAATCGATTATGCCCTCGTCAGCGACGCGTTGCGGCCCCGATTGCTCCGCGCGGCGGTGCTGCCCGACGCGATGCATTCCGATCATTGCCCCGTGCTAGTAGAACTGGCGGGGGCCTGATCGGCGCCCGACTGGCCTGAGCGCCGTAATTTGGGGGCAGCCACCGAACGAACCTGCCCACCCGGCAGGCGGTTAGCTGATTTCTCTCTGTTCCTTCTATGCCCGCCGCTCCTACGCGCGACTTTCAGGCCGTTCTAGCCCAGCTCGAAGCCTTTAAACAGCGCCTTTACCTGAATTTGCTGCTGCGCGGCGCCATCCTGACCGGAGGCCTGCTGCTGACGTTCTTTCTGGCGTTCACGCTTTTAGAGTATTTTTTATACTTGCCTTACGCAGGGCGAGCCGCGCTGCTTTTTGGCTTTCTGGCGGCCCTGTTCTACACTTTCGGGCGCTGGCTCTGGGCACCGTTGGCGGGCTTTCTGCACCTTCGCCGGCTGTTGACCGATGAGCAGGCCGCCCGGCGGGTTGGAGAATACTACCCCGAAGTACAGGACAAACTCCTGAACGCCTTGCAATTGCACCGCGAGGCGGGCAATAACGAATTGATTGCCGCTTCCCTCGAACAGCGCGCGGCCCAACTGGTGCCCTTCCGGTTTCCGGAGCGCGTTCGGCTGACCGAAAATCGGCCTCTGCTGAAATACCTGCTGCCGCCGCTGGCGCTGGTGCTGCTGGTGCTGATCACGTACCCGGCCATTTTCGTGGAAGGCTCCGAACGGATCATTCACTACCAGCGCCACTATGCTCCGAAGGCGCCGTTTCAGTTTGTGTTGAAGAATCGACAATTACGTGCATTTCAGGGCGAAGACTTTGAGTTACAGGCCGCCGTGCGCGGGAAGGCTGTGCCCGATCAACTCACGATTACTTACCTGAATGTCGCCCAGCCACTGGCCCGACGAGGCGGCGGCCAATTTGGTTTTACGTTTCGGGGCGTTCAGCAACCCATTCGGTTTCGGTTGGAAGGAGGCGGTTTTCAGTCCGAAGAATACACCCTGAACGTGGTCCAACGCCCGGACTTACGCGAATTTGAAGTAGCTATTGCTTACCCCACGTATCTGCGAAAGCCGGCTGAAACCGTTCGGAACACCGGCAATCTGACCGTGCCCGAAGGCAGCACCCTGACGTGGCGGTTTCAGACCACTGCCACCGAGGGCCTTCAACTTGCCTTTCATCAGCCGGAAGAAGTCGTGCGGGCGACGGCCGAAAACGGCACCTTCCAGGCCACGCGACGGATGTTGGCAAGCCAGGAATACGAAGTGCAACTGCGCAACCCATTGAGCAGCAATAAGGATAACATCCGATTTCTGGTTTCGACGATTCCCGACCGTTATCCGGAAATTACGCTGGAGCATTTCGCTGATACCGTAGCTTTTCAGTACCTGGTGCTGGGTGGCAATCTGGCCGATGACTACGGCCTGACCAGTCTGGTGCTGCACTACCGTACCACAACGCCCGGCAAGCCGGAACGCCCTTACCAAACCCGCGCCCTGGCCTTCGACCGGCGCCAGACCAGCACGACTTATTCATACGAATGGAACCTAGTTGGGCTGAATTTACGCCCCGGCGACCGCCTCGAATATTTTACCCAGGTAGCCGACAACGACGGTGTTCACGGCCCCAAGACGGCACGCTCGCGCCCGGCGGAGTTGCGGTTGCCCGACGCCCGCGAAATGCAACAGGAGTTGAATACATCGGCCCAATCTGTGGAAAGCGCGCTGGCGAAATCGGTGCAGGAGGCCGCCAAGCTGCAACGCGACCTGGATAAGTCCGAAGACAAATTGAAGACGAAGCGCGATTTGTCGTTTCAGGACAAAAAAGGGCTCGAAAATCTGGTTCAGAAGCGGCAAAATTTGGACACGCAGGTGGAAGACCTCAAGAAAAAATTTGAGGAGTTAAACCGCAAGCAGGACCGCTTCGATGAGCGCAACCAGGAGTTGGCCGAGAAGTCGGAAGCACTGCGCAAGCTGATGGACGACCTGCTGGACCCCGAGACGAAAAAGCTTTATCAGCAGCTCGAAAAGCTGTTGCAGGAACAGAAAGCGAACGAGCCAGAGCTACAGAACCTGCTGGCCAAAATGGAAAACAAGGAAAAGAACCTGGAACGCGAGTTGGAGCGGGCGCTGGAAATGTTCAAACAGATGCAGTTTGACCAAAAGCTCGATCAGACCACGAAAAAGCTGGACGAATTAGCGAAAGAAGAGGATAAGCTGGCCGAAAAAACCGCTGATCAGGATGGAAAAAAGGCGGACTCGCCCGAACAACAGCAGCTTCAGAAAGAGCAGGAGCAGATCAAGACCGGTTTTGAAGAAGCCAAAAAAGACCTCGCCGATCTCAAGCAACTCGACAAGGAACTGGACAACGAAAATGGGCTGAACGACCCGCAGCAGGACTCGCAATCCGAGGAGCAGCAGACTGATCAGGACCTGAAAGACGCCCAGCAGTCGCTCAGCAAATCGCAGAATAAGAAAGCGGGCAAGTCGCAAAAATCGGCGGCGCAGAAGATGCAGAAAATGGCCGACAAGCTGGCCCAGACGCAGCAGGAAAATGAGGAAAAGAGCACCGAAGAGAATATGGATGCTTTGCGCGACATCCTGGAAAACCTGCTGAAACTGTCGTTCGATCAGGAGAGCCTGATGAAGTCGTTTCGGGTTGTCAATCAAGCCGATCCACGCTTTATTCAACTCGGTCAGCAGCAACTTAAGCTTCGGGATGATGCAAAGGTGATCGAAGATTCGCTGTACGCGCTGGCCAACCGGGTTTTTGAAATCAAGTCGTTCGTGACCCGTGAAGTAGGCGAAATGAACCAGCATATGGGCGCGGCCACCGACCACCTGCGGCAGCGCGACCCCAACCGCGCTGCCGGCGAACAGCAGTTTGCGATGACCTCGATGAATAATCTGGCGCTGATGCTCAACGATGTGCTGAAACAGATGCAACAGCAGATGCAGCAACAGATGCAGGCTCAACAGCAGCCAGGCAGCGGGAAACCGAAGAAGGGCAAAGGGCAGAAGCCCGGCTCGTCGCCCGGCAGCAAACCGGGGCAGAAACCGGGCAGCAAACCCGGCAACAAGCCCGGCCCCGGTAATATGGGCCAATTACAACAGGCACTGAACCAACGGATTCAGCAATTGCAGCAAGGCGGCAAACAGGGCCGCGCGATGAGCGAGGAATTGGCGCAACTGGCCGCGCAGCAGCAGGCGCTCCGCCAAGCCCTGCTGGAGTTAGAAAAGATGCAACAAGGTAAACCAGGCGCCGACGGTAAGCCGGATACATCGCCGTTAGGCGGCGGCAATGCGGGGGAACTGAAGAAAATGATGGAACAAACGGAAGCCGATCTCGTAAATAAGCGACTGACCGAACAGACCTTGATGCGCCAACAGGAGATTCAGTCGCGCTTACTGGAAGTGGACAAAGCCGTAAAAGAACGTGATTGGGACAATAAACGCGAGTCGAAGGCAGGCAAAGAAGATATTGCGCGAACTTTGCCCCCAGCTTTCCAAAGCTATCTTCGCCGTCGGCGGACGCAAACCCAATTGTTACAAAGCGTTTCGCCCACCTTGTCGCCTTATTATCAAGGCCGGATCAATCAATACTTCAACTCGCTCAACCGGCAGCCGTAGGGCGCGTATAGCCTCCAGTTAGCCCGCACCCTTTCTTGCCCCTTGCCCGATGCAGCAAGTCAAAATTACTCTTCCTTCGTTAGTCGATAACATTCGAATCATCGAAAGTTTTATCGACAATGCCAAAGATCGTTTTCACATAAACGATGACATTTACGGCAATATTGTAGTCGCCGTGACGGAAGCCGTAAACAACGCGATCCGGCACGGGAACCGGTTCGACAAGGACAAAAACGTACGGTTGACCCTTTCGGTAAACGATAACCTGGTGCGTTTCGAAATCGAGGACGAAGGAGCCGGTTTCGATCCAACTAACCTGCCGGACCCCACAGCGCCCGAGAATCTGGAAACCCCGGGCGGACGCGGCATTTTTCTGATTCAGGCACTGGCCGACGAAGTAGTCTTTACGAATGAAGGCCGCCACGTGGCGATTACCTTTTTCGTACCCCGGCACTCAACCGCTGCCTGATCTGAACCGTCTTTTTGCGTTTACTGCCTTGCCTTGCTGCGATGGAAGATAGCCCGGTTGAGTTTCTATACGAAGACACTGATTTTATCCTCGATGAGCAGCTGGAGCTTATCGACTGGATTCAGCAAGTCATTGCTGCCCACCAGTATCGGCTCGAAAATCTAACCTTTATTTTTTGCTCTGACTCGTATCTGCACCAAATAAATGTCGAATTCCTGAATCACGACACTTTAACCGATATCATCACTTTCGATAACTCTGATGATAGCGACATTGTGGAAGGAGACATTTTTATCAGCGTAGATCGTGTGCGGGAAAACGCGGAAGTTTTCAACGTTTCTTTCCGCGATGAACTGCACCGCGTCCTTATCCACGGAGTACTTCATTTGCTCGGCCATACGGACAAAGAGCTGCTTTCGCGCACGGCAATGCGGCACCGCGAAGACACGTTCTTATCTTTGCGTAGTTTCTGAGTCTTAGCAAAAAACGTTCTGACCGTTCGAAATGGCTAAACCGTTCCACGTGGAACGGTTTTCAGCGTTTTTAGCGTCACGTGAAACGCTAACCGGAAACTCGCCACTCATTTGTTCGGGTTGGTTCGTTAGCTCGCCGCAGTCGGTAGCGGAAGGGCCGTAATTTCAACAGGATGTTACCCCATTACGACGTCATTGTAGTAGGAGCGGGGCACGCGGGTTGTGAAGCCGCCGCTGCCGCCGCGCGTTTGGGTTCACGGGTATTACTCGTGACGATGAATATGAACACGATTGCCCAGATGTCGTGTAACCCCGCGATGGGCGGGGTGGCAAAAGGCCAGATCGTGCGCGAAATCGATGCAATGGGAGGCTGGAGTGGCATCGTGACCGACAAGACGATGATTCAGTTTCGGATGCTGAATACCTCGAAAGGGGCTGCCATGTGGAGCCCACGCGCGCAAAGCGATCGGATGCGCTTCGCCGAAGAATGGCGTTTGACGCTGGAGCGAATCCCTAACCTCGAATTCTGGCAGGAAAGTGTAGAAGCCGTGCTGGTAGAACAGGACCGAGCAGTCGGCGTCCGGACCCAATTAGGAATCGAGATTAAAGCCAACGCAGTCATCCTGACTGCCGGTACCTTCCTCAACGGCATCATCCACATCGGCGAGAAAAGCTTCGGTGGGGGTAGAGCTGCTGAAAAAGCCGCAACCGGCATCACGGCGCAACTACAGGCATTGGGTTTTGTCAGCGAGCGAATGAAAACCGGAACGCCCCCACGCGTCGATGGAAGGTCGCTGGATTATAGCCAAATGGCAGAACAGCCCGGCGATACGCGACCCGGAAAGTTTTCGTACACGGCAACGCCTGCCCTGGAAGCACAACGGAGTTGCTGGATGACCTACACCAACGCCGCTACGCACGAAATTCTGGAGGAAGGCTTTGCGAAGTCGCCGATGTTTCAGGGGCGTATTCAAGGGCGGGGGCCGCGTTATTGTCCATCGATAGAAGACAAAATCACGCGTTTTGCTGATAAAGACCGACACCAGATTTTCGTAGAGCCCGAAGGCTGGCATACCTGTGAAGTGTACGTGAACGGCTTTTCGTCGTCCTTACCAGAAGACGTGCAGCTTCGGGCGTTACGCCAAATCACGGGATTCGAGAACGCGCGGATGTTTCGGCCGGGCTACGCCATTGAGTACGATTATTTTCCGCCCACCCAACTCAAACCTTCGCTGGAAACCCAGGCGGTGAGCGGGCTTTTCTTTGCGGGCCAGATCAACGGCACGACCGGTTACGAAGAAGCCGCTTGCCAGGGACTAATGGCGGGCCTCAATGCACACCGATTGGTTCAGCACGCCGAAGCAGTCGTGCTGAAACGGTCAGAAGCGTATATCGGGGTCCTGATCGATGATCTGGTGCACAAAGGGACGGAGGAGCCTTACCGAATGTTCACCTCGCGCGCCGAACATCGGCTGCTGCTGCGGCAGGATAATGCCGACCTACGCCTCACGCCCCTGGCGCATCAACTGGGGCTGGCCGACGATAACCGACTGCGCGCAGTGGAAACCAAAAACCGCGATACCGAAACTGCTCTCCGGTGGCTCGGCGGGGCGTCGGTACAACCAGAAGAAGCCAATGCGTACCTGGAGCAGATCGGGTCGGCGCTGATTACCGAAAAAACGCGCGTGGCTTCGCTGGTGAAACGCCCGCAGGTAGTTTTAGAAGCCTTACGCGAAGGGGTGCCCAGCGTGAACACCGGTCTGGAAATGCTAACCGAGGATAGTATTGAACAGGCTGAAATTCAGCTGAAATATGCTCATTATCTGGGCAAAGAAGCGCAACAGGTAGATAAAGTGCTGGAAATGGAAAACGTCCGGCTGGCCGGGCGCATTGATTACGGCACTGTTCGCGCGCTTTCGCACGAGGCGCGGGAAAAACTTACGCGTATTCAACCCGAAACGCTCGGTCAGGCGACGCGCATCAGCGGGGTATCACCGGCGGATATTTCAATTCTCCTGATTCATCTCGGACGCTGATGCCGCATTCCTTACCGACGCAGGTAGCGCCAATGACCCAGGAAAACCTGATGGCTTGTCCGCTTTGCGGCGCGGCAAAAAAGGCACTTTGGCTCGAAACGCAGGATTACGCGCTGACCCAGGAGCCATTCCGGATTGAAGAATGCAGCCGTTGTGGGCTGAGATTTACGAATCCCCGACCGACCCGCGCTGCCATTGGTCCGTACTACGGCTTTGCCGACTACATATCGCACACCGATACCAGTCAGGGGCTTCTCAGTAAAGTCTATCATCTGGCCCGCCAATTTGCCACAACCGGTAAGATCAAGCTGATCAATAATTTGCGGGGAAATAACTCCGCGCAATTGCTCGATTATGGCTGCGGAACGGGCTTTTTTGCCGAAGCTGCCCAAAACGCTGGCTGGCAGGTGCAGGCCGTGGAGCCGGATGCCGGAGCCAACGTTTTAGCCACCAAACGCCTGGGGGGCGATCAGAATCAGGTAAAAGCAGCCTTGGACCAGATTCCCCTAACGGCGGCCTTCAGCGTCATTACGCTCTGGCACGTGCTGGAACACGTACATCAGCTAAATGATACTTTCGGGGGTTTGCTGGATCGACTACTACCGAACGGACGGTTGGTGGTAGCCGTACCCAACCCGAATTCCGCCGACGCCCGGCATTACGGAGCCCATTGGGCAGCGTTGGATGTACCGCGCCATCTCTATCATTTCACGCCCGCCAGTATCCGACAGTTAGCAGCGCACCACGGGGCGACAGTAGAAACCGAGCAACCGATGTACCTGGATGCGTTTTACGTCAGCTTACTAAGTGAGCGATTCCGGGGAGGCGGCGCCCCGACGGCCCTTTGGCAAGGCTTGCTATCAAACTTTCGGGCCCTGCAAACGGGCCAAACGTCGAGCCGGATTTACGTCATTCGCCGTAACGCGGTAGCCTAATGGGCTGCTTGCGCGCATTCGAAATACGGCGACGCGCTATCAAATGGGTAGCGGTAAACACCATCTTGATTTTACCCCTTACGCTCCGCGGACAAGATGTAAAACCTACCGTCCCGGGCGTAAGCAGCGAAGTGCTGCTGACAGATACCGTTCGGCAGCAACTGGCGGCACCTCCTACTTCCTCCACCAAACGCGAACGCCCCGGCCGGAGTCTGGTGCTGACGGCCCTGGTCTGCCTGGCAACCGGTCTTTCTGTGATTCTGCTGTATAATGTTCGTTCCAAATAATTGCTCAGCGGTTTCCCATTTGATGCGCCCGGCGCAGAAACGGAGCAGGGGATTCGTATCAGCCCCAGTTGGTATGCTGCTGATGCTGGCCTTGCTGTCGGGTTGCGCAAGTGTCAGTTCGCCGGAAGGCGGTCCGAAGGACCTGAAAGCACCCCGGCTGCTGAATACAGTCCCGCGTAATGGCCAGACGAATGTTCGGCCTAAACAAATAAGCCTGACGTTTGACGAGGACGTGATGACGGGCGGCAAGCTAGCCGAGGAACTGGTGGTGACGCCTAGTCTAGCGGGGCCTTATCGGCTGAGAGAAGATGGTCGGACCCTGACGCTGATTTTTCAGGAACCGCTGGATTCAGCGACAACCTACTACTTCAATTTTCAGAAAGGAATCACCGACATCACCGAACACACCCCGCCGGCGCTACCGCCCGTTCTGCAATTCAGCACGGGGCTGGTGCTGGATTCCGGGACTGTCAGCGGCCAGGTAACGGGCCTGCTAACGAATAAAGCGGAAGCCGGAATGCTGGTTGGGTTGTACAACAGCCCGGATACGGCCAGCTTGCAGCGCCGCAAACCCTACTACCGCGTCAGTACCGGAGCCGATGGCCGTTTTACGTTTCAGGGCCTGCGCAGTGGCCGATTCGAGTTACTCGCTTTCGCGGATGCTAACAAAAACACGCGCTACGACGAAGGGGAGCGGGTAGCTTACCTGCCGGAATCGATCCAGGTGCAGCAGACGCCGGACACGGCGCTGACCCGCTTACGTCTGCGGGCAGGCGCCGTGGATCGACGGAAACCTTTCGTAGTGTCGCGAAAAGAAGAACCAGCTTTGGTCGTACTGACGCTGAATGAAGGTGCAGCCCGGATCCAGACGCTGCTACCAAAAGGCAGCAGTCTGGCCGAAAAAGGGCAACTCGTGGCGCGCCTCACCGGCCCGGGCGCCCGCCAGGTTGAAATCTTCCCCCGCCAGAAAATCACCGCGCCTTTTTCGCTGGTGTTGGTCACCGAAGACTCCGCGGGCAACGTAGGCCGCGATTCGCTGACGCTGCGGCTGTCCGAACCCAAACCAGGACGACGCGCGACGGTAACAGTTGGCCCCCTGGAAAAAGGAAAGACGACCTTCAGCACCAACCTCACCTTTGCCGCGCCCGCGCAACTGACGCGCGGCCCCGTGGCTACGCTGGCAGCGGTCAGCGCCAAAGATTCGGTGCTGCAGGTGCTAAAACCCGTGCGGATGCCGGAGGAAGCCATCCTGGATTCGACGGGTACGGTACTACGCCTAAACCTACCGAACCGCTTACCAACGGGCACCGCCCAACTCCGACTGACGCTGGATTCACTGCGCGTGACGAACATCAACGGCTCGCCGCTGGCTTATCGTCCACTTTTGCTGCCTCTGCCAGCGGCGGCACCGCTTACGGAAACTTCCGAAGCAGGGGCCATTGAAGGGACCGTAGCTACCCGGTTTACCTCCTATGACCTGGAACTGCTCAACGAAACAGGTGCCGTGGTGCAGCAGCTGCGAAACCCAAAGACATTTCGCTTCCCGGCGCTGGCCACCGGCGCGTATCGGATTCGGGTGCGGATCGACGAAAACGGGAACGGCCGCTGGGATGGCCCGGACGCCAACCTGCGACGGCCAGCCGAACGCATCTGGTTCTACAAACAGCCCATCGCCGTAAGGCCGAACTGGGAACAAGCCCTGGAAGTGCGGTTTTGAGGCCCTGGTAACGATCCGGAAACCGGTTCGTAACCTGTGGATAACGTGGGGAGAAACGGGAAAAGCTGGGGAAAACGCGTGGAAAACGGGCGAACAGTTATCCACAACCGGTGGATAACGCTGTGGATTAACCGGTAGGTGGGGAAAACCGCTTTGCTGTGCCCCGACTGTCCCCAGACCGTTGCCCATTTACCCACACCATCGACGGTGTGCATAGTGGCAAGCCGGCAGAAATGGGGAAATGTGGAAAATGACCAGGAAAAGCCGTCCGGCACGTCAGATTCAAGCCCTTTGGTGTGGATAAGCGTGTGGATAAAGAGAAGTTATCCCCGAACGGTGTGGACTCGTGCGGCGCGCTAGAGGTTATCCACTTATCCCCGGAGCTAATAAGGAGGGGTACTGATCATTTTTTTGAAAAAAAAGAAGTCATCTTAAAACACCCGGTGGAAAAGTCCGTAGCCGAAAGCCACCGATGCCGTTCGACTACACCCTCGATTTTGACCACACCGATTTTCGCGCCCACCCGGAGCTGTATCGGGTGGGAGTAGGCGAGCAGGGAGTCTTGTTGGTGGAACCGTATAAGTCGGAACTCTTGCCGCTCTGGCGCTTCCGAACAGAAGCGGTAGCGAAAGACTCGGCGGCGGCGATTTGGGCGCAGTTCACGCAGTACCTGGCCGCCGAGGATTTTGTGGGCGCCGATATGGCTCGGAAATTTATTCAGATGGGCTACACCCGCGCCCGGCGCTACGCCAACCACCGGGGGGGCCGCAAGTACGAAGGGGCCGTGCCGACGGATAAGCCCGGCCAGAGCGGCGCCCACGGCCGACCAGAGCGCCCCCGCGATCCGGAAGACCCGGATAAGGCCGCCGCCGCCGCTGTGTTCTACGAACGCTGGCAGGCGGCACGGGCGCACCCCGATTATCAGCGGCAGCGAGCAGCACATTTGGCGCAGTACGGTAAATAAGTCGGAGCTTTGCCGAAAGGGCCGGCTGCCGTCGGATTCCGAAACAACATCATCAGCAAACCACCTGCAAGCAACCGATGGAGACGGAACAAGCGCAAATCATTATACTGGGCGAAGGCGTAGGCGCCTTGCGCTTCGGCCAGAACCGCGACGGCGTGCGCGCCATCCTGGGCGAGCCGGAAGAAGTGGAAGCGTCGGAAGAAGAAGACGATTTCGTACACGAGGCGTGGAATTACCTCGAACGGAATTTTTCGCTTTACTTCGACCAGGAAGACGAGTACCGGTTGAGCTGCATCGAAACAGATCATCCCAACCTGACGCTCTTTGGCCAAAAGCTGATGGGCCTGTCGCCGGAAGCCGTGGAAGAATTGATGGCCGCCAACGGGCACGAAGAACCCGAGGAAGAAACGATGGACCCCGGCGAGGTGCAGCTTTCTTACGTCCGCCAAATGATCGATTTCTATTTTGTGGACGAGGAACTGGTGGTGGTCAATTTTGGCGTTTTCATCAACGAAGAGACGCTGGAGCCCGCCTGGCCTGCCTGAGGTCTTTTGTCGTCAGGTAAACGAACGCCCGGAAGCATCAGGCCGTTGGAGCCTTTCCAAATGAAAAAAGACGTTTCAGCTCAGCTGAAACGTCTTTTTTGTTGAAATGACATACTGCAGGACGGCGTATGCCGCGTAAGTTCAGGGGCCACTTTATCCAAGTGCCCAGCGAAAGAACAGGAAGAGCGTCCCGGACAGCACCATCGTCACGGGCAGCGTCAGGACCCACGCCAGGGCGATGTTGCGTACCATCTGAGGGTTCAGGTTACGAATACCCCGGTTGGCCACCATCGAGCCGGCAATGGCCGAAGACAGCACGTGCGTGGTGGACGAGGGCAGGCCAAAACCCGTGGAAATACCGATCATCGTAGCGGCAACGAGTTCCGAGGAAGCGCCCTGGGCATAAGTCAGGTGTTCCTTGCCGATCCGTTCGCCGATGGTTTTGACGATGCGTTCCCAGCCGAACATCGTGCCCAGCCCCAGCGAAAAGGCTACCAGTAGCGAAACCTGCCAAGGGGCATAGTCGGTGAAGGTGCGCATCGTAGTCAGGCCCTGGCTGAGCTGCGTGCGGTCGGCGGTAGAGAGGGTGAGCTTATCGGAACCGGTGAGGCGCTTGACCCGGCTGGCGAGCAGCAGCACGGCCTTACGGATGCGGAAACGGTCGGCTTGCGGGAGTTGCTCAATGCGGGTTTTGCCGGCGAAAATCGAATCGAGGGAGGCCGTCTGGGCCCGGATTTCGGAGTAAGCCTGCCGGTCGGGGGCGCTGAGATCGGTGGGGTTGATCTTGGTCATCAGCCCCTCGACCTGAGTAAGCGTGACCCGCATATCGAGCGGATTTTTTTGATGATCCAGGGCGAAGTATGTGGGTACCAGGCCAATCAGGATCAGCATCACCAGACCGACCCCTTTCTGGCCGTCGTTGGAACCGTGGAAGTACGAGACCAGCGTACAGGTCAGCATCAGGGTCATCCGGATCCAGAAAGGGGGAGGCTTGCGTTTATGCGGCTCCTTGTAAAGCGCCTTATTCTTGGCGAAGCGCTTGAGCAGGAACATCAGGATAATGGTCAACGAAAAACCGAACAGCGGACCGATCAGCAGCGCCAGGCCGGTTTCGCCGGCTTTGCTCCAGTTCACGGCCGCCCCGTTGGAACCCGGCAGCAGCGAAAAGGCAATGCCGACGCCCAGAATCGAGCCGATCAGCGCGTGCGACGATGACGCCGGAATGCCGTAGTACCATGTGCCGACGTTCCAGATAATAGCCGCAATGATCAGCGAACCAACCATTGCCAGGCCGTGATAAACGTTCTGATCGACCAGGCTTTCGACCGGCAGCAGGTAAACGATCCCCATCGCGACGGCAATGCCGCCCGTCAGGACGCCGATAAAATTCCAGAATGCCGACCAGATGACGGCCACCCAAGGGCGTAACGTGTTGGTATAGATGACCGTAGCCACGGCGTTGGCCGTGTCGTGGAAACCGTTGACGAACTCGAAAGCGCAGGCAGCCAGCAGACAGACGCCGAGTAGCAGCAATACGTGGGGTTCAAGACCCAGCATACGGGCAGAGAAAAGGGAAAGAGGAAGGAATTGGCCCAACCATACGAAGGGCAATCAAAAGTAACCAGCCCGGTCGGGCCCACGGGTGTGAAGTAGGTTACGGAAATGTTATGGTCACCGGCTGATTCGGTGGGGTTGATTCGGGCAGCGGCGGTAGCGGTCACCGGGCGTTGCATCAGCGCCGTACTTTTGCGGCTGATGTCGCACGAATCTGCTCCCTCCGCCCTTGCCCCCTTCACGTTGCAGGACATTGTGTCCCACGCAAAAGAATATGGTTTCGTCTTTCCTTCTTCGGAAATTTACGATGGCCTGGCCGCCGTTTACGACTACGGCCCCACGGGCGTTGAGCTGAAAAATAACCTCAAGCGGCTCTGGTGGCAGGCAATGACCCAACTCCACCAGAATATCGTGGGCCTCGACGCGGCCATCTTTATGGACCCGCGCACCTGGAAGGCCTCCGGGCACGTCGATTCGTTTTCGGACCCGCTCATCGACAACAAAGACAGCAAGAAGCGCTACCGGGCCGACGTGCTGCTGGAAGAAAAAGCCGCCGAATACGAGAATGCCGGCGACGCAGACCGAGCCGCCGCACTGCTGACCGAAATGGGGCGCCTGCTGACGCTGGCCGATCTGGACGGCGTCCGGGCGTTGATCATCGCTGAGGGCATCAAGTGCGCTGTGAGTGGCACCGCCAACTGGACCGATGTGCGCCAGTTCAACCTGATGTATTCTACCCAGATGAGCGCCACCTCCGGCGAGGGCGACGCAGCGCTCTACCTGCGGCCCGAAACGGCGCAGGGCATCTTCGTGAACTTCCTGAACGTGCAGAAAACCGCCCGTCTGAAGGTGCCGTTCGGCATTGCCCAGATTGGGAAGGCGTTCCGCAATGAGATCGTAGCCCGGCAGTTCATCTTCCGGATGCGCGAGTTTGAGCAGATGGAAATGCAGTTTTTTGTTCGCCCCGGCACCGAAGACCAGTGGTACGCCTACTGGAAAGACGCCCGCCGCAAGTGGCACGAAGCCCTGGGAGCGCCCGAAACGAAGCTCCGTTACCACGACCACGATAAGTTGGCCCACTACGCCAAAGCGGCCGTTGATATTGAGTTCCAGTTTCCGTTCGGTTTCAAGGAGATCGAAGGCATCCACTCGCGCTCCGACTTCGACCTGACCCAGCATCAGGAACTGAGCCGTAAGAAGCAGCAGTATTTCGACAACGATATCGACCCCGCCACCGGCAAAGCCTACGGCAACTACGTGCCGTTCGTGGTAGAAACGTCGGTCGGGGCCGACCGGCTGTTCCTGGCCACGCTCTGCAACGCGTTCCGGCAGGAGGAAGAGCCAGACGGCAAGCCCCCGCGTACCTGGCTGGCGTTGCACCCAGCTGTGGCGCCCATCAAAGCTGCCATCCTGCCGCTGGTCCGTAAGGATGGCCTGCCCGAAGTGGGCGAGCGCATCTTCAACGACCTGAAGTACGATTTCAACCTGATTTACGAAGACCGGGACTCCATCGGCAAGCGTTATACCCGGCAGGATCTGATCGGGACGCCCTTCTGCATTGCCGTCGATCATCAGACGCTCGAAGATCAGACCGTGACCGTGCGTTACCGCGACGCCCGGACCCAGGAACGCCTGCCCATTAGCGCGCTGCGTGGGTTGCTGGCCGAGGCAACCAGTGCGCGGCGGGTGCTGGAGAAACTATAAGTGCAGCGGACCGGCGGTGGGCCGTTTTCCACCGGAGTTATCCACTTTTCCACACGTTGGCTATAGCGGTTCGCTCTTACCGGGAAATGGACGGATGGGTTAGATCCGCTTTGGGGGTGTTGTTTTGGGGTAAGGAAACGTACCCCCCGCTACTGTTTCAGTTGCACAAGTTGCTGGATTCGCCTCAATGTTACGCGATGGTTCGGGCCCTTCGGTGGCCACAAAGCGTTCAGTGTGTGGGGTTTGGGAGCCCCGAAGTGGTCAAGAACGGAAAAGACCCGGTGGAGTCGGCGCGCCAACATTACCGCTGCCGGGGCTGCGGGCGATGCTTCGATGACCTAAGCGAGACGGTGCTGGCTGGCTCTCACCAGCCGGTGAGCCACTGGATCACGACGTTGTACCTGCTCAACCTCAACGTCTCGATGGCGCGCATTGCCCTCGAACTCGACCTGAGCGAAGACGTGGTGCAGACAATGGGCGCCACCATTCGGGAGGGCATTGCCAAAAAAAACCTCTTGTGGTCCTTAGCCAACACGTTGAATTTGACGAGACTTACCTCATAGCCGGTCACAAAGGGCAGCCCGCCCAACGCCGCCAGGCGGGCCGCCCCCCTCGGCGGCGGCGGCTGAAAGGACGACGCGGACGCGGCACGAGCGCGCAAGGCAAACCGCCTGTTTTCGGGATGGTGCAACGCCAGGGGCCGGTAAGTTTACACGTGTTGCCCAACGTGCAGCGGGCGACGATTGCGCCCCTGGTGCAAACAGCCGTACCGGCCGGCACGCCCGTTTATACCGATGAATACAGCATTTATAACCAACTGAAGGCGTGGGGCTACGCCCACCACGTCGTCCACCACGGCCAGGGAGAATACGCCCGCGATGACGACGGCGACGGGCACTACGAAGTCCATTGCAATACCCAAGAGGGCATCTGGTCGCTGTTACGCAGTTGGTTACGGCCCTATCGGGGCGTAAGCCTCGAAAAACTTCCGTTCTATGTCGCTCATTTCGAGTGGCTCTACAACCTGCGCCAAGCCGGAAAAACCCATCTTCAGCACACCTTGCTGCTGCTCTTTCAGCCCGATTTGAGGACCTATGAACAATGCCTCCTTCCATCCGTCTGATTCCCGGTAAGAGCGTAGCGGTTTTAGCGAACGCCTACCAACGATTCAAGCCATTTCCCCGACCAGCCGGGCTGAAAGCAGACATAGAGGGATGCCGCCGCCGGGATGTACCGAGCCACCGCAGAAAAACAGCCCGCCGATGCGGGAGCTGAAGTTGGGGTGACGCAGAAAGGCCGCCAGGGCATTGTTGGACGAAGCCCCGTAGAGCGCGCCGCCGAATGAGGAGGTGTCGGCCGCAATCTGCCGAGGCTCCCAGATTTTCTCCACCGTGATATGGTTCTCAACGGCCGTGCCGAGCGCCTGTTGCAGTCGCTTGAGCACGGCCGTCCGCGTCTGGGCGATGAGCGCGGGCCAATCCTGGGAACCGTCATCGTGCGGGACGTTGACCATCACGAACCAGTTCTCGTGGCCCGGTGGGGCGTGGTCCGGGCTTTTCTTGCTGCTGATGTTGACGTAAACGGTAGGATCAGCGGGGACGGTTTTGCGGCGGAAAATGTCCGTAAACTCGGCCTGATAATCAGCGGAGAAGAAGATGTTATGGAGGTCCAGTTCGGGAAAGGAGCGGTCGATGCCCCAATAGAAAATCAGCGCCGACGACGAGCGCGGCTGCCGCAGCGTTTGCTCCGGCGCCGGTTGGGTGGGCAGCAGCCGGCGGTAAGTAGGCACTACGTCGGCATTGCTGACCACCACGCTGGCGGGCAGTACTTCGCCGGCGGCCGTGCGAACCCCCGTTACCCGGGCGTTTGCCACCACAATCTCGGCAACGGGCGTCTGAAAGCGAAACGTCACGCCCAGTTCTTCCGCCAGTTGGTGGATGCTGCGGGCGATGGCGTAGATACCACCTTCCGGGTAGTAAGCCCCCAGGCCGAATTCCAAATGCGGAATGAGGTTGAGTGTGGCGGGCGCCTGGTAGGGGTCAGAGCCGTTGTAGGTGGCGTAGCGGTCGAAGAGCTGCGTCAGGCGGGTATCGCCGTGGGCCGCGCGGGCGTTGGCGCCGTGCATCGAGCGCAGCAGGCCCATTTGCGGAATCACGGCTATGGCGCGCAGCACGTCCGGGTGCAGGTAGGTGGCTGCCCGATGCAGGGACCGGCCCAGAAAGGTGGGAGCGGTACCCTCATAAACCCGGGCTGCCCGCGCCAGATGCGCCCGGACGGCGGCAGCAGGTACGCTCAGTTTGGCTTCTACTTCTTCGGCCAGGCGAGCCGGGTCAGCCCAGGCCGTCAGGCGGGTGCCGTCGGCGAAGAAGTATTCGGTGACGGGATCGAGCCGCTCGTAGCGAAAATAGGCGCTGGGATCGCGGCCAGCCTCCCGAAAAAGATCATCGACCAGGTACGGTAACGTAAAGAGCGAAGGCCCGGTATCGAAACGGTAACCAGCTTTTTCGTCAGTTGCAATACTTTTGGAAACGGTGCTGACCATTAGGTCCATTTGCTGCATTTTGCCCCCAAAGGACGCGGCCGATTCTAACACCGTGACCCGGTATCCTTTCAGCGCCAGGCGCACGGCCACGGCTAGTCCGCCTACTCCCGCGCCAACGACGATGGCTGATTGGGCTTCTGCCATACTTATTCGGTCGGAGCGCCGAACCAGCGGCGGTAAATGGGCCGGCGGTAAGCAAATTGCGCCCAGAGCATCGGATAAAGCAGCGCGTTCAGTACGGCGTTGCCCGTGGAAAAACTGACATCATCGGTGATAACGGTGCCGGGGTGACCGTCGCGCCGCCGCATTACCAGATGCCGATGCCGCCAGCGGCGCAAAGGCCAGGGCAGCAGCTGCCCTTCGTCAATGAACCAGGCTTCGGTGGGCGACGTGTCGGCGTCCGTGATGAGACTCGTCCAGTGCTGGCGGAATAGCCCCCAGCGCAGCTCGATGGCGATTTCATCGCCGGGCAGCGAGCCATCGAAACGCTGCACATGGAGCCGGGGGAAAGGCGGCGCCAGGGCCCGAAACAATGGCTCCGTGAAGGCTGCCAGCACGCCAGCCGGATCGGGCGCGGCAACGGACGTGTGTAGGATGAGGCGCATTAATTGGTTGCTCGTTAGTTATTGCTCGTTGTTCGTGCTACCTACCTGTAAGTACGCGCGAAACGCCCTAACGCGAAACCAGAAACGCGAAACGCCTCAAAGGTTATCCCGGATTTCCAGGGCCGCCGCCTGCTGCGCCGGCCGGATCGAGACCAGCAGCGTGATCACGATGATAGCCAGCGTGGTCAGCAGTACGTCGCTCCAGAGCATATTGACGGGGTAAGCCTGATCGGAGCCGCCCGAAACGGCACCCATCGACACTAACCCGAACGATTTCTGCGCCCAGCAGATCGCCACGCCCAGCACCAGGCCGGTCAGGGCGCCCGTGAAGGCGACTATGGCGCCTTCGCTGAGGAAAATGTTGCGAATCACGTTCTGCGAGGCGCCCATTGCCTGGAGAATCGCCACGTCCTTTTTCTTGTCGATGACCAGCATCGAGAGCGAGAAGAAGATGTTGAGCGACGCAATCAGCAGGATGAAGGTGAACGTGACGAAAACGAACGCTTTTTCCACTTTTACGGCCCGCAGCAGAGAGAGGTGTTGCTCGTCAGAGGACAGCACCCGGAAGTCCGGCCCCAGCTTGCGTTGCAGCCGGCGTTGCACCTTGGAGATGCTTTCGTCCTCTTTAAGCTTGATTTCCAGGGAAGTCCGGCGCTGCCCGTAGTCCATCAGTTGGGCGGCGAAGCTGACGGGTACGAATACGTACTGCTCGTCGTACACCCGTTCGAGGCTGAAAACGCCGCCGCACATTAGGCGCGCGTCGTTGAAGGCTTCGGTGGGGTCGAGCGAGATTTTCTTGCGGTTCTTGGGGTACAGGAGCACCAGCGGCGTGAAGCGGTTGGCTAAGTCGATGGACAACCGCTGCTTGACGCCGTAGCCCACCAGGGCATACTGGGTACCGTGGTTTTCGAGTTCGTAGCGCCCTTCCACGATGGCCGAATCGACCTGATTCTGTTTGAAGTAGTTGGCACTAACGCCTTTGAGCTTGATGACCATCTGGCGATCGTCGTAGCGCATCAGCACGTTGTCTTCGATCACTTCCGTGACCAGCGCCACGCCCTCCTGCTTTTCGATGGTCTGGAGGAGCCCCGGCGTCAGCGTAAAGGCCTTGCCTTTGGCCGGCATCACTTCGAGATTCGGGTCGGAGCGCGAGTAGATGGCGCGTACCAGGTCTTCGAGGCCATTGAACACCGACAGCACGATGATCAGCGCCATCGTGCCAATGGCTACCCCAATCATCGAAATGTTGGAGATGATACTGATAATGTTGCGCTTGTTCTTGGAAGAAAAGTAGCGCTTGGCAATCAGGAAGGCAACGTTCACGGGGCGAAGTTCGGTAGTTTGTGGTTAGTTGATGGTTTTTGGTTGGTGGTTTCTGGTTGAATGTGGATAGAGGCCGCCCGGTACCCAGCCGTGAGCAACGAAAAACCAGCGACGAGCCAACCAAAAACGAAAAACGAGCAACCAAAAACTACCCTATTTCCAGGCTTTCACAATCAGGCCCGTGCCGGAGGCGTGCGTCATTCGGGCGTCGAGCCAGTTCAGCAGGTAGCAGAACGGGAACACGACGGCGTAATAGAATGGCAGCAGCACGAAGAACCCGCGCGAGACGCCGAGCAACTGAATCGGCCATTTCATCGACAGGCGCCACGAAATCTGCCCCGGTTCGCCGTAAGCGTACAGGGCCTCGACGCGCTCGAAGCCGGCGTCGCGCAGCTTTTGCTGAATCTCGTGGATATTGTAGCCGTCCCGGACGTGTTCCTCGATAAAAGACGTCTCAGAATCATCGTGGACGTCGGAGCCGCCCTGGTCCGAAGGCGTCGAAATCAGCAGCAATCCGCCATCGCGGAGCGAAGCGTGAATATTGGCGAACACTTCGCGGTCCTCCAGAATGTGCTCCATCACGTCAACTGACAGCGCGAGATCGAACGCATTCGGCTGGCGGAACAGCACCAGGTCTTCGACGGCGAACTGCACGTTGCGCCGCCCGATCTGGCGGAAGAAGTTGTTGCAGTCGGCCACCTGTTCTTCCTTTACGTCCACGGCCAGTACCTCCCAGAAGCGGCTCAGACCGGTCAGAAAGTACGTGTATTGCCCGTAGCCGGAGCCAGCGTCCAGGATCTGCAACGGTTGATCGGTGCGCCCGGCGGCCCAGGTCCGCAGCTCGCGGTGGACGTGCCAGGTGCGCAGCAGCAGCAGATCCAGCAGGTGGTAAAACAGGCGCCGCAACCAGGGGGTGCGGTTGAAAACCGTACCCAAAGCGCGCTTGATGGGGTCGTAATGCATGCTGAATTAGGAATGAGGAATTAGGAATGAAGAATGAGGAATTGTGGGTGGTGGACTTTCCTCATTCTTTATTCCTCATTCCTCATTATCCGGTTTGATGTCCAGCCCGCTGAGCAGGCCGTCGATGTGGGCGGCGTAGGCGGCGGAATTGTCGTGGAAGAAGTGCAGCTCCGGCACCACTCGCGCCTGCTTGCCGATGCGCTGGCCGAGGTGGCGGCGGACTACGCTCTTGTGTTCGATGACCTGGGCCAGCAGCGCCGCCGGGTCCGGGGCGGCCAGAAAGCTGAGGTACACGCGGGCCACGCTCAGGTCGGGCGAGACACGCACGGCCGTTACCGAGATCATTCCGCCGGGCAACAGGTGCGGCATCTGCCGCAGAAAGATGTCGGCCAGCTCTTTGAGCAGCGAACGATTGACCTTGAGCTGACGCGGGCTTTCTTTCTCCATAGGAAGCCGTAAAGGTACGGCCGGCCAGGAGTGCGGGCGATCAGGGGCGGTTTTCGCGCTCTGCTACAGTAAACCGCTGGTGCGCGCTGGCGGTCGGCGGTCGTAAATATTTTATAAACTGACCTCTCTATTCCCATCGGGGATGGAGGCTGGTACTCGTGCCGGTGCGGGGGCGCTTCGTACCCCACCAAACTTTTTTCGGCCTTCCTGGCCTTGTCAGACCACTTTTTTCGTTGGTCGTGCAGCAAGTTGATTAACCTTGTGCTGGCTTGAAACATTAACATTAAGTGGCCTTACAGAAGCCTAGACCGTATTCGTTTTCTCAACCTCTGGGTTTTTCGCAATGGCGCGCTACCTAATTCCGCCCTGGTTGACTTTGCTGGGGCTATTTTCGCTATCCGCCTGCGAACGGCCGGACGGAGACACCGTGTGCGAAGGGCGGGTAGTGGACCGCACCACCGGCGCGCTAGTGCTCCAGCCGGTTACGGTGGGGGTATACCACACAGGTAACAGTAGCACCGGTGGCGGCTACTCGCTGCGCGAAGAGCACCAGACCGACGCTAACGGACGCTTCTCCTTTCACATCAACTCAGACGCCAATGACCTGGCTTTGCGCGCCTACGGGGCGCCAGGCTACTCGACCTGGTGGCAGGAAGCGCCAGATTTGCGTGGGGGCCACAACAACAAAGGTCTTAACCTCAAAGTCCAGTCGCCCGCCTGGATCAAATTTCGGATACGACTTCCTGATCCTGCCGACACGGCCGCAATCCAGTTGTGGGGAGGAGTTGACGAAAATTTATGGGTGTTCGGAAGTGCAACCGTTACGAGTCTGGTCAGTGCCAACAGCAATTTGCAGGTAAATTGGATTATTCAGCCTCTTGGACGGCCCCGCTTCACCGGTACGTTATCCCGTTTTTGCCCGGCCTTGGATACCGTGCTGGTGGAAATCTCCTACTGAAATCCTCTCTGAACTAAAACCAAATCGGCCCGCCTTCTCTTTTCGGAGAGGGCGGGCCGATTTGGTTTCCGCTGGGCCGCTTGGTCGCTGCCGCAACCGGCTATCTTTCGAAGAGTTGCGTCAGTCCGCCCAGCACCGAGCCGTTTTCTTTGCCAGCGTTGCTGCCGTTGGGCATCAAGGCCTGAATCAGTTTCCGGACGGGCATCGACTGAATCCAGATCCGGCCGGTGCCGCGCAGCGTGGCCAGGAAGAGGCCCTCGCCGCCGAAGATCATCGATTTCAGGCCACCCGCGCGCTGGACCGAGAAGTCGATAGTGGGCTCGAAGGCCACCACGCAGCCGGTGTCCACGCGCAGGGTTTCGTTGTGCAGGAAGCGTTCGATCATCGTGCCGCCGGCGTGGACGAACGCCATCCCGTCGCCTTCCAGCTTCTCCATAATGAAGCCCTCGCCGCCGAACAGGCCCGTGCCGATCTTCTGGTTGAAGTGGATGCTGAGCTTGGTGCCTTTGGCGGCGCACAGAAAGCCGTCCTTCTGGACCACCAGGCCGCCGGGCATCGTGCCCAGATCAACGGGCATAATGGTGCCGGGGTAGGGTGCTGAGAATGCCACGTGCCGCTTACCGGCGCCCTGGTTCGTGAAGTGCGTCATGAAGAGCGACTCGCCGGTGATCATCCGGGTGCCGGCCTGGAAAAGCTTGCCCAGAATCGAGGTGTTTTCCTGGGAGCCGTCGCCCATCCGGGTTTCGAACTGAATGCCTTCTTCCATATAAACCATCGCGCCGGCCTCGGCGATGACGGTT
The DNA here is from genome assembly GCA_031426455.1 of Hymenobacteraceae bacterium. Lineage (GTDB taxonomy): Bacteria > Bacteroidota > Bacteroidia > Cytophagales > Hymenobacteraceae > JANNMJ01. The sequence goes on from JANPLI010000205.1 coordinate 90,187, forward strand.
TCCTGGGGGTCCAGCTCGACCTCCAGCACCTGGATATCGGAGCCGATGATTTTGTAGTCGATCTCGTGCGAGCGCATCTTGGGGGGGCCGGGGTTTGATGGGGGCCGGCGAGCGCCAAAGCTACGCAAAGCCGGCTACCGGGCCGTTACCCGGCCGTTGGGCGCCCCCGGAAAAGCCTAACGCCCCCCGCCGGTTGGGGCGGGGGGCGTTGGATGGAGTTGATTGGGGCCGGTAAGGGTTAGTGATCGACGGAAATTCGTATCATCTCCTGGCGGGTGCCCCGCCGGACGCGCAGGATGTAGGGGCCTTCGGGCAGGTTCTGGGTGGGTATTTCCGCATTGTCATCGGTTTCGGTTTTCGATACCCGTTCCTGCCCGTACAGATCGTACATCTTGAATTCCGTCAGCAGCGCGGGGTCCTCGCTCCAGCCGATGGAATCCTGTTGCAACTCGGCCAGAAACTGGACGTCCGACGAGTTGGGATAGACTTGGATCGGCTCAACGGCGAACACTACCCCAGTTGAATCACCCGGAGCGGGACGAGGGCGACAGGCGTAGAGAGAATAACCGTAAGCACTATTAGAGAGCGCGGTACCACAATTTGAATGTGCTGTATAATCAACATTTATATAAGCACCGTAGCCGTAAACCGGTGAAATTTCCCAGTGCGGCGGATCCGGGCTGGGCGTGGCTTGCACGAGCGGTGACGAGTTCGGTCCGATAACAGGCCGGGCGTTCGGGATAGTGGTATAAACAACTTGCGGGTTCATTACCCACGTGTAGGCCGTCGCGCCCGGTACCCGGGGCATCGTGAAGGTATAAGTTCGGCTGCAAGGCTCCACATTATAATCAGGATCGCTGGTGCCTGCGCCCGGCTCCTGTGGCGCATCCAGCGTCGTAACCGTATCATAAACCGCGCGGTAGCTCACGCAGTCGGTGTGTAGGTGCAGCGTGATGATGCCACCCGCGTTGCCGATGGCGTAAATCCGGGCCGCGCTGCTGTCAGTAGGGCTGGCCAGCCGTAGGCTACCCGTGACCGACCACGTGGGGTAGTAGCTGCCGGGCGCGTTGGACGTAAATAAGTTGCCGCTCCGGCACACGTTCGAGGGGCCGTTGATGCGCACGGTGCTGTTCTCGCCGCAACTGGTGGCGCACGACGATTCAGTACTGTCATTCTGCATCAGCTTGTACACGTAGCGCGCCGAGCGGGTAGTGAACTGGATGTGGCGTGTATTGCTGGGCAAACTGGCCTTGGGTTCCTGCGCAATAAACTGGTTGAACCGCGAGAGCGTACCGGCCGGCTGCGTGTCGGAGTAGGGCGCGAACAACTCGGCGCGCGTGAGCGGCGCGCCCACAGGGTGGGGCTTGTCGATGGCGCTGGCCGTGGGCACGAAGTTGAAACTGGTGAGGTAGATGCGGGTGTAGTTGTCCACCAGCGGGCCGACGCGCCAGTTGAGCGAGCCGGGTAGTTTCGAAGTAAGCTGACTGAGGAAGTAGCCGCCGGGCGCGCGTTCTTCGTCGGGCAGGCCGGCGGGCGATTGCGATTCGGTGTGAAACATCCGCAGCCGTAGGTCGAACCCGAAGCGCCGCCAGCCGATCCGCCGCTTGAACCAGAGCGAGGCATTCCAGATTTCAGCGCCGTTGGGGTGCGCAACCGGGTCGGGCAGCCCCTTGACGACGGCGCGAAACTGAAAACCGCCACCCGTGAAGAGCGTGGCCGCCGACAGGATGCCGCCCACCATCGCGCTGGTAAGGCCGCGCTCGCCGGTGGGCTTGATTTCGGTACGATCGCCCCCTTGCAGGAAGTAAGCGGCCATCAGGGCCGTGAATACGGGCAATGAGTTGTAATCTACTTCGGCCCGCACCAGCTCGGCGCCCGCCCCCAGCGGCGCCGGGGTGCCGCACTCCGAGCCGTTGGCCAGCGCCACCATCCGGTAGGACGCTGTGTTGTTGGGGTAGTCCACCATTTGCCGGTATTCGACCTCCCGGAAGTCGTTGGTGCCGTCGTCGAGCCGGATGGCCAGTTGCCGCGAGGCGCCCTCGCGCAGCAGCAGTACTTGCTTATGCAGTGGCGGCACCACGTCTTCCAGGGTCAGGAAAGACCCGACCACCCCCCCGATCACGCCGCCAATTCCCGCCGCGACCACGTTGCCGTTGAAAGCGCCCAACCGGGCGCCCAGTAACAACCCGATGCGCCACATATTCTGGCGGGCCAGCCGGTGAACCCCGATTTGCAGCCCCAGCGGCGTGACGGCACCCCGGTGCGGCGAGTCGCGCGTCACGAGCAGCCGCACCCGGGGGCGGTAAATGGCCGGCGGCGCGTGGGCCGAGCGGGCGTGGTGGTCGTTGTAGCCCAGCGCGAAGCGCGCCACCAGCCCGCCCATACTTTGCCCAATGATCACGGTGCGGTTCTCGTCGTTGGGGTCGTTGGGGTCGATGGCGTAGGCGGGGTCCGGGTCGCGGTTGGCCTCAATCCATTCCAGCACGTTCAGCACGATCATCGCATTGTGGCGGATATCGTCCGTGCCATTCTCGAAATCCACGAAAATCAGGTCGTACTTGCCGGAATCGGCGAGTTGGGTGGAGAAGAAGCTAACCGCACCATCAGTATTAAAAGTAACATAGTTAATACCTCTTTCGGTTTCGTTAAGAAACGTCTCGAAGCCGTAATTATCCTCCCCGCTGAACTTCCACGAGTCGAAGCCCTCGACGATGACCAGCGGCTTGCGGAACAGCGGCGAGGTATTAAAAACCGGATTACGGTCGGCCGGATTACTGATGTCGCGGGTACCCCCGTAGGAAACGGTAACGGTTGCGCCATCGATCCAGTAAGCATCATCGCGGCTGGTGCCGCTGTACAGCGTAGGGTACACCCGTCCGTAAGTATCGTCCGGAAATTCAAACCCAACAACAGGCGCAAAATACGGGTCGTTGAGCGGGAAATGATAGGTTTTCTGGTTGGCACCCCCGTAGCCGGTGGCGCCCCGGTAAGCCAGGGGGTCGCCGCTGCCCGGCACCGCCCGCACCATAAAGGCGGCGTAGGTCTGTTCCACAGGGGTGGCGAAGGGCAGTTGCACCCCGATGCGCTTGGGGCCGGCCGTGGCGTAGGTCACGGTCACCTCCTGGTCCAGGGCCACGGTGCGCCAGCCGAGGCCATCGTCAAAATCGAGGCGCAGTAGGCCGGTGCCGACCGGCAGGCCGGCCAGCAGTGCCCGCCGGATGATGAACCGCACGCGGCCATCGTCGTCGCTGGCGACATCGGCCGCCGCCGCGAACAGGGTTTCGTGGACGAAGGCGTGGGGGCTGGTGGCAACCAATTGGCTGTCGGCCGAAAAGGTGAGGGCCCCGGTGGCAAAGGCACTGTCGGCGATGCACTCGTAGGGCGCCCGGAGCAGGAGCAGTTCGACGGGGCCACCGCCGGCGGTGGTCCGCACCGAGTCGAGGCGGCGCTGCACCAGGCGCGGGTGCGGCAAAGTAGCCGCCCGATGCACGACGCTGGTGACGAGGGTGCCGTAAAGGCGCCACCACGTT
>JANPLI010000206.1:0-36012 GCA_031426455.1 Hymenobacteraceae bacterium
GAACTGATTGCCCGGCTCGCGTCGGTACGTGCAGCTGCGGCCGGGGCTGCTGCCGTCGGTTTCGTCGCAGTCTACGCCCGTGACTTTGCCCCGGCTGAATTCGAAGTAGCACATCGGGCAGCCAAAGCCCACGGCGATGTGCCGGTCGGCGTCGGGCTTCAGGTAAAGGGCTTTTTCCTTACTGGCGTAGAGCGGCAGGGCCATTGCGCGGAACTGTCCGTTGAGCTGGCCCATCCCGATCAGGTAGTACGTCGGCGGGTTACGCGGTTCGTCGTCCTGCACGGGCGAGATCAGCACCCGGTCCACCACCGTGCCGTCGCCAAAGGCGCGGATAAAGCGTTCGAGCAGCAGGGGTTCCTTGACTTCGAAACGAATGCCGCTCTTCTTGCGGGCCGTGGCCGAGGGCTGCCTAGCGGGCGCCGCCTCCGGCTCCGTCAGTACTTGCCCTACCAGGTGCGCCACGCTTTCGGGCTTGATGGCCGTGGTGTCGGCGGCGCTGCGCGTGGGGTCGTAAGCAGCGGCGGGCTGCTGGGCGTGGCGACCTGGCCCGGCCTGGCAACCGGCCAGTAACGCGCCCATCAGCAGCGTAACGCTAAAAAAAGGGCGGAGCGGAACTGGCATCGGGGGGAAATCAGGGATAAGGAGCCGCCCCAAAGCAAAGCGGCCTTTCCTGTTCGAGGAAAGGCCGCGGCGGGTTGCCGGTAAGGCGATGTCGTTTTTTGGGGAAACCGCACCACCGCAAAAGGTCGTGCCCAGAATTTACCGCGTCTGGGCCTGCGCGATAGGCCGGCGCAGCAGCTGATTGCCTTTTTCGGTGCGGAAGTCGCAGCGGCGGTCTGGGGCGGCGTTTTCGCCTTTCTCGGCGCAGGCGGCGCTGCTCACCTGCCCTTTGGTGAATTCAAAAAAGCAGAAGCGGCACTTGAAGCCTTCGGCGAAGTTGCGGTCGGCGGAAGGCGCGAGCCAGAAGCTTTTGTCCTCCGCGATACGGAGCTGCAAGGCCATTGCCCGAAACTGGCCTTCGCGCTTGCCCATTCCGATCAGGTAGAACACAGGCTTGTTGCGGGGGGCGGCGGGGTCGGCGTTGATCATCACCCGGTCCACGACGGTGCCGTCGGCGTATTCGGCAGTGAAGGCTTGTAGCAGCACTTCCATCGGCACTTCGTAAGAAACGTCGGACCCCAGAATGAAGCCGATTTTCACTTCTTCAGTACCCCCGGCCAGCACGCGCGGAACGGGGTTGTACGAAGCGGTATCGTCAGCCGTCAGGTCAAGCGCGCGTGCGCTGGCGACGCTGGCGAAACCGGCCAGACTCAAGCTGAAAAGCAAAACCCACCGGCAGCATACATAGAATTGGGTCATTGGTCGGAAGCGTGAAAGGGTAACCTAAAGCTCTGAACAAGTTTGGCGCCGCAAAGGTCGGCAAACGGGCGGGAACCAAGTCGTTATGAACCTAAAATACCCACGAACGTGGGCAAATTCGCCACCAACGAAGCTTTTTTCTATTTTTGCTCCACCTAGTTTATTTTTTGTAATATTTCATTGCTTCCGGTAGCGCACTCTGGATGTCGCGAATGCGGGTCGCATCGGCCGGGTGGCTCGACAGGAACTCCGGCGGCGCTCCCTGGCTCTGGGCGGACATTCGTTCCCAGAAACCTACCGCGCCGCTGGGGTTGTAGCCGGCTAGAGCCATAAAAATCAGCCCCAGGTGGTCGGCTTCGGATTCCTGCGTGCGTCCGAACGACAGCATCTTCAACTGCGAGCCGATGCCGAAGGCGCCCAGAAACAGGTTTTTGGTGGTGGTCGGGTTCTGGCCCATCGCCGCCTGGAGGCTGGAGCCGAGGCCCTGCGCCACCATCGCCTGGCTCATCCGCTCGTTGCCGTGTTTGGCGATGGCGTGGGCAATTTCGTGGCCCAGCACCACGGCCAGGCCGTTATCGTCCTTCGTGATGGGCAGGATGCCCGTGTACACGGCCACTTTGCCGCCGGGCATACACCAGGCATTCACTTCTTTGCTTTCGAGCAGGTTGTATTCCCACTGGAAGCCGGCCAGTTGCTGCGAGAGGTTGTTCTGCGCCATATACTGCTCCACGCCGCGCTGGATACGCTGGCCCACGGTCTTGATGAGTTGGGTTTGCTGCGCATTGGTGGACAGCGGCCCTTTGGCAATTACGTCGCGGTATTGCTGGAAGCTCATCTGCTCCATTTCACCTTCGGAGACCAAGCTCAGCTGCTGGCGCCCCGTGATGGGCACCGTCGTACAGGCGGTCAAGATACTCAGCGCCACAGCGCTCATCCATTTCTTCAGCATCGGTAGGGGGGAGGGGAGGGAGGGTTTGGAGGGGTAAAATTAACGCCGCTCCGGCGCGGCGAAAGCCAAAAGTCGGGCCAGCGACGGGATTGGGGCCTCATACGCAGGCGGCGGGGGATGGGTGCTGCCGCTCCCAGGTACCCCCGGCGCCCTTCCGGAAGGGCGCCCGGTGCAGTATGGTGCGCGGCGCCGCACCAGAAATGCCGAGGCCCAGGACCGGAGCGGTGAACGGGCGCGTGCCGGTTCACTGCTCCGGCCCTGGGCCGGTTGGCGTTGGTTACGCACCAGGGGCGTTGGTTTCCCTGGCCGGGTGGTTAGTCCACCAGCAGGCGCTGCGTGGCGGCGCCTACCCGTACCATATAAATACCGGTCTTGAGGCCGGCTACCGACAGGGTGGCGGTGCCGTCAGCGGCGGTGCGGGTGGTCTGGACGCGGCGCCCGGTGGCGTCGAGCAGTTCCACCAGGGCGTTGCCGGCGGTTTGATCCGCGGTCAGGCGCACGGCGTGGCCGTTCGTCGGGTTCGGGTACAGGGCCAGCCGGGGCGCGGCGGCCGTCAGCGGCGCCGTGGCGGCTACGCGCTGACCGAAGACCAGCGCGAAACGATCTGCCACGGCGCCAGCCCGGGCGGCCGTGAACGTGACGGTGGTCTGCGCCGTCAGCTCATAGCGGGTGCCGGTGAGCTGGTCGAGTAGCACGGCGCCCGTCAGGTTCGCCAGTTGGCCCACGGCCAGCGTGTAGGCGCCGGCCTGCGGCAGGTCGAGCAGCAGGCGGACGGTGGTGCCGGCCGCGAGGTCGGCGGCGGACAGGCCATTGACGGCCAGCTCGTCGTTTTGCGCCGTCAGGCTAACCAGGGTCGGTACCCCGATGTTGTGGGCGGGCTTTTCGCCGTCGAAGGCGGCATCTAGGGCGGCGGTGGCGCCGGCCTGGAAGTACAGCGTCGCCTCATCGTGCAGCTCGGCCGGGGCGCTCACGGCGCGCAGCGTCAGGGCCACCAGCGGGCGGCTTTCGGGGGCCGTCCGGTAACGGATCGGGTTCGAGTAGGTCGTCGTGCGGGCGGCGTTGGGCAGCGTGAAGACCACCGGCTCGGCGCCCGTGACGCGCACGAAGAAGCCACTCGCCATAGCGATTTCGCCGTTCGGTAGCGAGCCGACACCGCCGGCGCGCGTCAGGTAGGTGCCGTTATTGCCGCCGGTGCTCTTGAACACGCTCACGGAGTTGCTCATCCCGGCAGGGATAGCGACCAGGTCCCAATCCAGCGGCGACGGGAACGGGTTGCCCAGCAAGTGCCAGCCGCTTTTCTGGGTGCCGCCCGTAAAGTTGCCGGTTTTGCTGAGCGGCTGGGTGAGGTCGCCGTTGCCGAGCGTGCCCACGAAGTCGGGTGTCAGCGGCCGCATATACACCGAGTAGCCCTTGCCGGGCACCAGCGGGTCGGCCAGCGTGGTGGGCGAGAAGTAGCCCTGCTCGAAAATGGGCGAGGTGGGGAAGCGGGTTTCATCGAAGCCGAACACCGTCGGGAACGGCGCGATCACGGCCGGGTAGGTCGCCACGGCATTGTATTCGGCGTTCACCACGGGCGTAAAGCCGTTGGGGCCGGCCACGGTCAGGTCGGCCACATTCGTGTTGGTCACGGGGCTGCTCAGTTGGCGATAGCCCAGGCCCGGCGCGGTGCCGGGCGTGATGAATCGCTGCACCGTGGTGGCGCCCACCACGGCACCGCCGGCGTTGACGGCCATCGCCGTGCCGGTGGCGCTGGAGAGCAGCGTGAACGGCCGTTCGTTGGTGTTCAGGCTGCCCGTCAGGGTCAGGACGCGCTGCATTTGTGCCGTGCCCGTGAGGGTGGCGCCGGCCAGGCCCACGTTCAGGTTCCAGAAACGGCTGATGGAGGTGCCGCCCACGTTCTGCATCGTGCTGCCTACCAGGGCCACCGTACCACCGCCGGTGGTCAGGGTGCCGCTGTTGGCGAAGTTGCCGCTGATTTCCAGCGTGCCGCCGTTCTGCGTCAGCGAGGCAGCAGTGCCCAGCGTCAGGTTGTTGGTGGTGGCGGTGCCGGTCGTGAGCACCGGATAGCTCGGCCGGCCGCTGTTGATGGTGGCGTTGAGGGCGGCCGTTGGCACGCCGTTCGACCAGTTGGCGGGCGCAAACCAGTTCTGGCGCGCGGCCAGCGTGCCCACGGCGCTACCGAGCCAGTTGGTGCTGGTGGGCACGGCCGAGGCGCCCGGCAGCGTCACCAGGTTCGTGTCCATCGTGATGGCCCCGGCCCGGCTCAGGCCCCGGCCCGTGAGTTGGGCGCCCTCGACGAGGTTGATCGCGCCATCGACGACGAGCGTGCCCTGAAACACGGAGTTGCGGCCCAGGTCCACGCGGCCCGTCACCTGCCAGTACACATTGCTGGCGGAAGCGCCGTTGACCAGCGTCACGGTCGAGCCTTCGCCGGTGGTCATTGCGCCGCTCACCCGGATGAAGAACACCGCGTTAGCGTCGCCCTGCGCATCCAGGATCAGTTGGCCGGCGAAGGTGGTCTGGCCGCCCAGGCAGTAGGCGTTGGGGGTCAGGATTTGCGGGTTGCCGGGAGGGCCGCCCAGGCCGCCCAGCGGCACCACGCACGGAATGGCGGCCAGTTGCGAGAAGGCGTTCTGCACATCGGTGGCGGCTTGGGTGGAATAGGTGTCGCCGACGTGAATGTCGCCGGTCACGACGCCCAGCGGGAAGCCGCTGAAGGCGCCGGCATTGGTGCCGATGTCGCCTTTGACGATGGAAGGCCCGACGTTGTCAAAAGCGCCCACGGCCGTGAACAGCGCGAAGGTGGAAGCGGCTCCCAGGGCCGGGGGCGTCACGACGGCGAAGCTCGTGCCGGGCAGCAGGGTGAAAAGGAACAGGTAAACCCAGTGTTTCATTTGGACGGTAAAAAATGGTTGAACGGAAAAAATGGAGGGGGGACGGAAAAATATTTCCGCATCGAAACCTTACGGGATTTTCGCCTCAAAAGTCCACCGCTCCGCCATCCCGCGCCCGACTTTATGCCTCACCGACACGATCCGCGCCCTGACCGACGCAACGGGGGTGCGTTTTTTTTAAACAAATTTTCCGGCGCCCAATGGCCGATGGCCGGTGCCCGCGAATCCGGTTTAATCCACCAGGCGGAGTTGTTTGAAAAAGGCGTCGCGGTGGGCGCGCCCCAACGGCACTTCCGCCTCCCCGATCATATGAATGGTGCCGGCCACGGGGTCGATGCGGTCGATGTACTGCAGATTGACCAGCCACGAGCGGTGCGCGCGCACGAAGTGGGCCGGGGCCAGCAACCCGAGCAGCTCGCGGAGCGCGACGCGCGCCGTGTAGCGGTGCCCGGAGGCCATCGTGAGCAGGCAGTAACGGGCTTCCGTCTGCACCGACGCAATCAGGGCGGGTTCCAGCCGGATCCACATCCCCCGTTCGCGCACGAAGAGGTGGGGCGACGGCAGCACCGCGCCGAAGATCTCGTTGGCCACCAGCGGGGGTAAGGCCACGCCGCCCGCCAGGCCGCTCTGCGCCAGCATCACCTGCATCACGCGCTGGAGGTAAGCCGCCGTGTAGGGGCGGGTCACGCAAACCACCTGCGGCAGCGCCTTCCGGATGGTGGCCGCCTCGCCGACGGTGGCCGTCAGAAAGATGATGGGCGCCACCCGCATCGCCAGCAGGCGCCGCACCAGGGCCAGGGCCGGGGCCAGGGTAGGGCCGAGGGCGGCGTTCACCACCACCAGATTCGCCGTCGTGGTCTCGTACAGCGCTTCGGCTTCGGCGGGTGTGGGGGCCGGGCCAACGGGTAGCAGGCCCAGGGCGTCGATGCAGGTGGTGAGCAGCTCGAGCTGGGCGGGGTCGGGGCCCACCAGCAGGAGGTGCGGCAATAAGGTCTTCAATTGGGTACTTTTTTATCGAATGATTGGTGGGCAAAACTAGGTCGGGAGCGCTGGAAAGGCCCGTTTGCCCTACGCTACGGCCCCCCCCACCCGGCGGTTAGGCGGGCGGGCACGAATGGGCACCAAAGGAGCGCCGAACGGGCGGGCGCCGGGCTGTATTTTCGGGCCTCACCTTCATTGTCTGCTGTACGTTGATGGCTACCCCTCCTCTTCCTCCAGTTCCCCCGCCCGGCGACGGCGCTGCGGCCGATGGCGCCGCCCTGCCCACCACCCCCGAAGCGCGGGCCGCCTACATTGCCGCGGCTCAGAAGGCGCACGACTTCCAGGCGCTCACTGCGCTGTTCAAGGCCGAGCTGCTGGCCTCGCCGGCCACGGCCGCCGCACTGGCGCGCTTCGACGCGCGGAGCCACCCGACCACCATCAACGCCTACGCGACCCAGAAGGCGATGCTGTATCTCACCGGCCCGCAAGCCCTGAAACAGCAGGAGGCCCGGTTCCTGTGGTTTCGGCAGCAGGCCGCCGAACACCTGTGGGAAATTCAGCAGAAAAAACTCTTCGACCTGCAGTGCCGCTGGCGCGCCGGGGAAGTGGCGCTGCCGGGCATCCGCCACACCCGCGACTTTCAGCAGTGGGCGGAATACATCGACCATTGTCCGTGGCTGCCCCCCCTGACGGCCGACGACGTGGCCTGCTACGCCGCCTACCTCCGCAGCGGCACTTACCAACAGGAGTACGGGGGGCGCTGGCAGGAATACGACCGCTACCGGGAGGGGCGCCCCTCCCGGTCCGCCGATGACGAGGATGAGGACGAGGATGACGCCGCCGTCGCCCCCGACCCGGCCACCGACGAAAGCTGGTTCTACCGCATCGAGCGGGAGGAAGACGCCGTGGATATCTACGCCCTGCCCGCGTGGTACGCGTTCCACAACCAGTACACGGGCGTGGGGGCGCTGCACCAGTTGCTGCCCGACGTGCGGGGGCCGCAGGAGAACTACTACGTCCAGCTCTGGCGCGAGGAATTCAACGCCGAACACGCCCGCAAACTCGCCGCCGGCCCGGCCGAACACCGCTTGCCGTGGGCGCCCTACAGTAATAGCCACCGCGCGCGGCTGTTTTACCTCCAGCTGTTCGAGACGCCTGCCGATCTTCCCCGCCTGCAGCGCTGGCACGAAGCAGACGGGGCGGACGAGCGGCGCCAGAGCGGGAAGCTGCGCGAGGCGAACTACTGGTACGACCGCGTGCTGTACCCCGCCGCCGGGGCCTGGCCCATCGCCGCGCACCCCGACTGGCGGGTGGCGCTCCAACAAACCGGCCTCGACTTCTGGGCCCATCAGGTGGCCGACGTGCTCTTCGATGCCTGGCACGAGCAGACCCAAACCCACGACCTGGGCCTGCCCGTGGTGCCGCCCATCGGCAGCAAGGACCGGGTGCCGTTCGAGGAGGTGAACTGGGCCGATGACACGACGGAGTGGGCCCAATCGGTGCTCCGGGGCCGTGAGCTGGCGGGGGAGCCGCGGGATTTTAATTTTTAGCGCGGCCCGCCGCCGTTTACCCCGCCTGCGTCGCTTCGCGACTGGGTTGCTGCGGGGTTGCGGCGGGGCATGTTCCTTCAAGACTCAGGATCAGACTCACAATCGCCCCTGGCTACACGCACGCGCACTCGCGCTTCGTACCACTTCGCACCTCGCACCTCGCACTTCGCACTTCGCACCTCGCCCGCGTCGCTCCGCGACTTGGTTGCTGCGGGGCAAAGCCCCTGGCTACACGCACGCGCGCTTCGCGCTTCGTACCACCTCGCACCTCGCACTTCGCACCTCGCACCTCGCACCTAAATATGCCCTTCTCCCTGGCGGAACTGCGCTTTCGCGCCGCTGATTTTGCCCGTTCCCACGCCGACTGGCACGACGAGAAAGCCCAGGCCCAGGATTTCTGGCGCGACCTGCTCGACGTCTTCGTGCCCCACGCCCGCCGCCGCCTGCGCTTCGAGCAACGCGTGAAAAAGGCCGACGGCGCCCAGGGCTTCATCGACGCCTTCTGGCCCGGCCTGCTGCTGGGCGAGCAAAAATCCCGCGGCAAAAACCTGGACCGCGCCTTCGCCCAGGCCCAGGACTACCTGCCCGGCCTGCCCGCCCACCAACTGCCGCGCTACGTGCTGGTGAGCGACTTCGCGCGCCTGCGCCTCGACGACCTCGACGCCGGCACGTCCGTGACCTTTGCCCTGGCCGAGCTGCCCGACCAGCTCCACCACTTCGGCTTCCTGACCGGCTACCGGCCCGGCGGCGGCGCGCCCCGCCCCGAAGACCCCGCCAACGCCGAGGCCGCCGAGCTGATGGCCCAGCTCCACGACCGGCTGCTGGCCGATGGCTACGCCGGCCACCCCCTCGAAGTGCTGCTGGTGCGGCTGCTGTTCTGCTGTTTCGCCGAGGACACGGCCATCTTCGAGAAGGACGAGTTCCGGGCGCTGCTCGAAGAACACACCGCCCCCGATGGCCACGACACCGGCCCCCGCCTGACGCAGCTCTTCGAAACCCTCGACACGCCCGCCCCCGCCCGGCCGCCCGCCCTGCCGCCCTACCTCCGGAGCCTGCCCTACGTGAACGGGGCGCTGTTTCGGGAGACGTTCCGGATGCCCGCCTTCTCGGCCGAAGCCCGCGCGCAGCTGATCCGGGCCACGTACTTCGACTGGTCGCGGATCTCGCCGGCCGTGTTTGGGTCGCTGTTTCAGGCCATCGCCGACCCCGCGCGCCGCCGCACGCTGGGGGCGCACTACACGTCCGAGGCCAACATTCTGAAGGTCCTCGACCCGCTGCTGCTCGACGGCCTGCGCGCCGAGCTGGCCGCCGCCGCCACCAACCGCGCCCGCCTGACGGGGCTGCAAACCCGGCTGGCCGGCCTGCGCCTCCTCGACCCCGCCTGCGGCTGCGGCAACTTTCTGGTGGTGGCCTACCGCGAGCTGCGGCTCCTGGAACACGCCGTGCTCGAGCGCCTCTACGAGCAGGAGCGCGCCCTGGGCCGCAACATCAACCTGGCGCTCTGGCAGCAGGTGCGGCCCCAGCAGGTGGCGGGCCTGGAACTGGAGGAGTTCGCGGCCCGCATCGCCGAGGTCGCCCTTTGGCTCGTGGACCACCAGCTCAACCTGGCCCTCTCGGCGCGTTTCGAGCAGGTGTACCGCCGCCTGCCCCTGGTGGGCGGCGCCGTGCTGCACCACACCAACGCCCTGACCTTCCCCTGGGAAACCGCCTGGGCCGATGGCCGGGGGGCGGATTATATCGTCGGGAATCCGCCGTTTGTGGGGCAGGCGTATCAATCCGAAGAGCAGAAAACGGCAATGGCCCGCCTGTTCGCGGGCAATCCGATGGCCCGCTCGCTCGACTTGGTGGCGGCCTGGTACCTGAAAGGCGCGCAGTTCGTAGCCGCATACCCGGCCACGCGCGTCGGCTTCGTCAGCACCAATTCCGTGACGCAGGGCGAACAAGTGGCGCCGCTTTGGGGCGAAATCCTGGGCCGCTACAAGCTGCATATCCAGTTCGCGCACCGCACCTTCGCTTGGAGCAACGAGGCGCGCGGCAATGCGGCGGTGTACTGCGTCATTATTGGGTATGGAGCCGACGCTTTGCCCGTGCGGCGGCTGTTTGATTATGCCACGCCACGAAGCGCGCCGCAAGAACTTCAGGTTGGCGTCATCAACGCCTATTTGGTAGATGGGCCGGAGGTAGTGATTGCCAACCGATCACAACCACTCGCAAACGTGCCGACTTTGGCACGAGGTAGTATGCCGACCGATGGCGGCAATTTGATTTTGTCAGATGAGGAAAAAGCAGAGCTAGTAGCCCAAGAGCCAGACGCAGCGCGTTTTATTCGTCGCTATGTGGGGGCGCAAGAATTTCTGCACAATGAAAGCCGCTGGTGTTTATGGTTGGAAAATATTACCCCCACCGAACTGCGCACAATGCCGCGAGTAGCTGCGCGCGTCGATGCAGTGCGCAAGTTTCGGTTAGCAAGCAAGGCTCCCACAACTCGCGAGTTCGCCAAGTACCCCACCCTGTTTCGCCAGAGTGCGCAGCCAAAGACTGACTACTTGGTAGTTCCGCTGGTTTCATCAGAAAACCGCCAATACGTTCCGATTGGCTTTATGCCACAAGAAATAGTGGTATCCAATCTGGTAGGGGTGATTCCCGCCGCCACACCTTACTTATTTGGGCTACTCACCTCCGAAATGCATATGGCGTGGCTGAGACACATATGCGGTCGGCTCAAAAGCGACTTCCGCTACTCGGGCCTGCTCATCTACAACAACTACCCCTTCCCCGTCGCGCCCACCCCTTCGCAGGTCGCGGCCGTGGAAACCGCCGCGCGCGCCGTGCTGGCGGCGCGGGCGCAGTTCCCGACGGAAACCCTGGCCACCCTCTACGACCCCCGCCTGATGCCGCCCGCGCTGGCCGCCGCCCACGCCACCCTCGACCGCGCCGTGGACCGCTGCTACCGCCCGGCGCCCTTCGCCACCGAGCTGGCGCGGCTCGAACACCTGTTCGAGCGGTATCAGGCCCTCACGGCGCCCTTGCTGCCGGTGGCCGCACCCGCCCGCCGCAAAAGCGCGTAAGGAGCGGGCGGGGCCAACGACGGCTCCGGGAACGTTCGCGACGGCTCCGGGAACGTTCGCGACGGTACCGGGAACGTTTGCGACGGCACCGGGAACGTTCACGACGGCTCCGGGAACGTCGCCGGGGCACCGTCAACGTCGTTTGGGGGGAAGGGCGGTTGCCCGACGGGGTGTCGGCGTGGTTTCTTATATTTGGCCGTGTTTCGGGGCGCGCCGCGCCCTTTTCCTCACCTTTTTTTCGTTGCCCGATGCCCCGCTACAACGTCCGGATTGTGATCCCGCGCCTCACCGACGCGCGCGCGCTCCTCGAACTCGCCAAAAAAATCTACACCAAACACACCACCGACGGCGCCACGTCGGCCCTGCACGGCGAAGTGGTAGCGAAGTGGGCCGCCGTAGGGCCGCAGCTATCCACCGCGTTGCAGCTCCAGGACCAGATCGAGGAAGCGGAGAAGACCCTCGAAAAGCTCTACCAGAACCGCGACCTGATTCTGGCCGCCGCCGACCCGGTGGTCAAGCAAAGCCGCGACCTATTGGTGGGTTTCTACGGCAAGGCCAAACTGCGCGATCTGGGCGCCCACGGCTTCACCGTCGATGATACTCCCCGCCCGCCGAAAGCGCCTAAAACGCCGAAGCCCTGAGCCGCCCCGGCGGCTGGCCTTGAAATAAAAAAAGCGCCTGCCGGCTAACCGGCGGGCGCTTTTGGCGTTTAGGGCAAGCGCTCGGCGCGCGCGGCCTTAAATTTGCTAAAATTTCACCCCAAAGTCCAGTTTTCTCCCCCTCTTTTTTTTACGTCCGATGACTAAATACGCTTTTTCCCTGCTCGTGCTGGCCGGCCTCAGCCTGAGTGCCTGCAAAGACAAAACCGACGACCCGCCGCCCGTCAGCGATGTAGTCGAGCTTCAGGCGCCGATCAACGGCCGCCGCTCGATCCAGACGGGTTTCCCGAACGGCACGCCCTCGCTCGCCACCGGGCTGTTCACGGGCACCTACACCCGCAGCACCAAAGTGCTGACCTACACGGTGACTTACAGCGGAATGACGCCCGTGGCCGGCCACCTGCACGCCGGTACCCCCGGCCAGGTAGGCGGCGTGGAAGTGTCGTTCACCAACGTCACCACCTCGCCCATCACGGGCACGGCCACCCTCACCGACGACCAGGCCAATAAGCTCCTGGCCGGCGGGATGTACGCCAACCTGCACTCGGCCGCGTACGGCAACGGCGAAATCCGGGGCGACGTGAAGGTCAAGGACGCCAACGAAACCTTCCTGACGGCCCGCATCGACGCGGCCCAGCAGGTGCCCACCAACAGCTCAACGGCCACCGGCACCTTCGCCGGGACGTACAACAGCAGCACGAAAGTGCTCACGTACAGCGTCTTTTATACGGGCCTGACGCCCGTGGCGGGCCATATCCACGCCGGAGCGCCGGGCGTGGCGGGGGGCGTAGAAGTGACCTTCGCCAACGTCGGCACCTCGCCCATCACGGGCACGGCCACGCTGACGGCGGATCAGGCCACCAAGTTGCTGGCGAACGGCCTGTACGTGAACCTGCACACGGCCGCGTTCGGCAACGGCGAAATCCGGGGCGATATCAAGCAGCTCACGGCCACTCCGGTCAGTGTCCCGGTGGCGCTGCGCGCCCCGATCAACGGCAGCCAGTCGATTCAGAGCGGCTTCCCGAACGGCACGCCCTCGCTGGCCACGGGCCTGTTCACGGGTTCCTATGAGCCGACCACAAAAGTGCTGACCTACAACGTGGCCTATACCGGCTTCACGCCCACGATGGGCCATATTCACGCCGGGGCGCCGGGCGTGGCGGGCGGGGTGGAAATTCCCTTCTCGAACGTCGGCACCTCGCCCATCACGGGCACGGCTACGCTGACGGCGGACCAGGCCACGAAGCTCCTCGGCCAGGGGATGTACGTGAACCTCCACTCGGCCACGTACGGCAACGGCGAAATCCGGGGCGATATCAAGCAGCTCGACGTCAATGAAGTGTACCTGACGACCCGCATCGATGCGGCCCAGCAGACGCCCACCAACAGTTCGACGGCCACCGGCACCTTCGCCGGGACGTACAACAGCACGACGAAAGTGCTGACCTACAAAGTATTTTACACGGGCCTGACGCCCACGATGGGCCACATTCACGCCGGCGCGCCGGGCGTGGCGGGGGGCGTGGAAATTTCCTTTGCCAACGTCGGCACCTCGCCCATCACGGGCACGGCCACGCTGACGGACGATCAGGCCACCAAACTCCTCAACAACGGCCTGTACGTGAACCTGCACACGGCGGCCTTCGGCAACGGCGAAATCCGGGGCGACATCAAGAAGGTGCAGTAACGCCCCAGGCGGAATCGGGCATCTCCGGCACGGGTCCGGCGGCAATATCCGCCGGACCCGTGTTGCGTTTAGCGGGGGTGGGAGTATGTAGCCAGGGGCTTTGCCCCGCCGCAACCAAGTCGCGAAGCGACGAGGGCGTTGGGCGTAGGGGGGACAACCAGGCTCGCTTAAGCAACTGCCGCCGCCTTCGGCTTATTCCGCTGGCACTTCTCGGAGCAGTACTTCACGTCTTCCCACGAGCGTGCCCACTTCTTGCGCCACGCGAACGGCCGGCCGCAGGTCAGGCAGATTTTGGTAGGCAGGTGCGGTTTCAGGTGCGCCATCGAGGGGGCGCCGAGCGCCGGTTTATGGGGAAGGGAGAGGGACCGCAAGCAAGCCCCCGGCGGCTTAACCGCCACCCCCGCCCGTCGGTTGGCGGCGGGGCCAGCCGAACTTTGCGCAGGGACTGGGGGGAGGTTTTAGGGTTTAGGATTTAGGGTTTAGGCCCAACCCCTCAATCCCTACCTCCAACCTCCAACCCTAAACCCTAAACCCTCAAACCCCAAACCCTAAACCCTAAACCCCATGCGTTCCCCCTTCCAGCCCGCCACGCCGTCCGCCGACCCCCTGGGTGCCGCCCTGCGCGCGTTTTATTTCGACGAGCAGGCCGATGCCCACGCGGAGGTGCGTTGCTCCGTCGCCGACGACGACCGCCTGCGCGCCGATTACCTTTTCCGGACCGCCGCCGCGCTGCCGCCCTTCGAAAAGCTGGCGTTGGCGCAGGCCCGGGGCCGGGTGCTGGACGTGGGAGCCGGCGCGGGCGCCCACTCGCTGCCCCTGCACGCGCGCGGGTTGGCCGTGACCAGCCTCGACGCCTCGGCCGGGGCCGTCGAGATTCTGCGCGACCGGGGCCTGCCCGACGTGCGCCTGGTCAATATCTGGGACCCCCTGCCGCCGCACGAACAGTGGGATACCGTCCTGCTGCTGATGAACGGCCTCGGCCTGCCCGGCACCATCGACGGCTTGCAGCGCTACCTGCACCACCTCCGGCCCCACCTGGCGCCGGGCGCCCAGATTCTGGGTACCAGTTGCGATGTGGCGTACCTCTATGAGGACGAAGACGGCGGTATCCGACTGCCCGTCAGCGGAGATTATTACGGCGAAGTGCAGTACCAAATGACGTACGGCCTGCGCGAAATCGGCGAGCCGTTCCCCTGGCTCTACCTCAACGCCGCCCTGCTGGAAGATTATGCGGCCGAAGTCGGCTTCCGCACCGAAATCCTGCGTATCGACAAGCAACAACAATACCTGGCCCGCTTGATACCACTGAGTGACTGAGTGACTGAGCGACTGAGCGACTGAGTGACTGAGTGCAAACGCGTATAAGAATCCGCCCCACGCAGTCACTCAGTCTCACTCAGTCACTCAGTCCCACTCAGTCACTCAGTCTCACTCAGTCACTCAGTCTCACTCAGTCACTCAGTCTCACTCAGTCACTCAGTCCCACTCAGTCACCTTGACTCAATCCTTTGCCGTTCGCTGGGCCGATCTCGACCCCAACGGCCACCTCCGCCACTCCGTTTACGCCGACCTCTGCACCCAGACCCGCCTGGATTTCCTGGCCAGTCTGGGCTTTGGCCTGCGCGATTTTCAGCGCCTCCAACTCAGCCCCATCCTGTTCCGCGAAGACCTGCGCTATCATCGCGAAGTGCTGGCCTCGGACCAGCTGACGGTTGCCGCCGAAGTCAGCGGCCTGACCACCGACGGCGCCCGGTGGCACCTCCAGCACACGATCCGGCGCGACCACGACAGCGAGGTAGTGGCCACGGTTCACGTAGAAGGCGCCTGGTTCGACCTCCGCACCCGGCGCGTACTGGCCCCGCCACCGGAACTGGCCGACGCAATGCGCGGCGCCGTGCGCCACGACACGTACCAGGACCTAACGCGCCGCGCGGCGGGAGCGGGGACGGGTTGAAGCCGTACTGAGGGGGGGATAGGCCATTCCAGCAGGCTATTTGGTGCCGCAGTAGGTCAGGTGGTTAGAATTAATTATGGCGGCGGCCGCATCTATTCCGAACTTTGCTCCGTACCAAAGGTTCTTGTTTAGCTGCAATTGCGCAGCTTCTTTCTACGCCTCCCGCCTTCCGGCTGCTACGTCCTGATGAATCGCTTTCTGACCTCTTTTACCTCCTTTCCGATGGGCCGTCCGGCCCGCCTGCTGCTGGGGCTGCTGCTGGCATTTGGTAGTTTTCGCCTGACGGCGACGCCCGTTTTTACCGGCGACCCGCGCAAGGTGAAGCAGGCCACGGAAGCCGCCGATGCCCTAGGGGCGGCCCAGCGTAATTCGGTGGCCGCAGCCGACGCCAAACTCCTGGTGATCGACCCCGCCGCGCTGGCCGAAGCCGCCCGCCTGCGCGTGGACCGCTACGTCACCACCGAGCGCCTGACCGAAGAGCTGGCCACCCACTTACAGGTACAGATCAATCCGGTGGCCGTCGAACGCCTGCACCTGGGCATCGCCCACCTACTTGGTACCGACCAGCCCGCCGGTTTCGTGCCCGCCACGGCCGATATCAGCACGTTGCAGGAACTGGCCACGCGCCACGCCCGGGCGCTTCAGCAGTGGCTGGCGCCGTGGTTGCCGCAGCCCGCCTACGACCGCTACGTGGCCCTGCTCGACGGTTGGCAGGTGATAGCAAACTAAGACGAAGCAGAATACGAGCGCGATGGAGATGATGCCCATCGCGCTTGCTTTGATGCATTTGCCCCGATCACCAACACGCCCGACCGGACAAGTAGTCCGGTCGGGCGTGTTGGTGTTTTAACAAGAGGAAGCAGCTACTCGCGCACCACCCGGCGGGTTAGGGCGCCGGTGCGCGTGGGTACCGTGACCGAGTAAATCCCCGCTGGTTGGGCGTGCAGGTCGAGCAGTATGACGGACGTACTGCCCGTGGCAAACGTCAGCACGACCCGCCCCAGCGCGTCGCGTACCGTGCCGGGGCCAGTGGCTGTGCCGTCGGACAACCGCAGTGTGAGCGGGCCGGCGGTGGGGTTAGGCGAAAGCGTAGCGAGGGCAGCATCGGCGGCATCGGCCGCCAGCCCCGTGACGATGGTCTGGAAGCTCGCGTAGTTTTCGCGGTACGTGTTAGGAAACTGGCCCGTAGCCGGGTCATAGCGCTGTTCGACGGAGCGCAGCAGCGCGCCGCCGGCCCCGTAGGCCAGAAGGTAGCGCGACGCGTCGGTGATGGTCCAGGTATTGGGCGCGGTCCAGGTTTCTGACTGGTACCCCAGGTCGTTGCCGTAGCTGTCAACGGGGTTGGTGTAGCGGTCGGCCGGCTGCCAGGCGCCGCCGGGGCCGGTCGGCTCCTCCGTGGTTTCAACGGAGCCGCCATTGGCGCCATACGTAATGCTGCCGCGGCTTTCATTTACGAACGCGGTGCCATCCCAACTCTGTATCCGGTAAGACGCTACTTGCCGGGCGGGCCAATTGGCCCAGACGATGTCAAGCGTTTTGCGGTTGTTTTCCCAGCCGGTGCCGTCCCAGTTTTCGTCGACTTCCTCGCTCAACTGGCCGTTGGTATAAGTGTAGGTTTCGCGATCATCGAACTGGTAAAGGCCGGTCGTCGCGTTGTATCTCCGTGCAGTGAGCTGGGTTACATCGCCGGCGGCGTTATACGTGTAAGCCGTGCGGTAGCCGCTCTGCGTCGTCCAGCTTCCGTTCTGCCAGCGTTGCGAAAGGTAATCGGTTTCATTGCCGTAGGCGTCATACGTATAGGTGTAACGGCTATCGCTTTCCCAGGCTGCCGTCTGCGTGTTATACCGTTCGTACAGCTCCTGCGCCAGCAGGCCCTGCGCATTGTACGTGTTCCGGTACCGGGCTGAGAGCACGTTGCTCGCGGAATCACCGTAAGATTCCTGCGTGACGCGGGCGGCGGCGTCATAAATATAAGCATAACGCTGGGGGTATTGCCAGGCGCCATTGCTCCAGCTATAGGTCACGCGCTGACCCGGCACCACCACGTTGGGGCTAGCCGGGCGCTGGGCCGAATGCAGGATGCGGAAGCCGTTTTCGGCGCGGTCGGCAGCAGTTGCGGCCTCTGGTTGGCGGTGCCGGGATGGGCCGTCTGTTAGCCGCTGGGTGGGGCGCGCCCATTGGGCAGCCGCCGGCAAGTGGTTCATTGCCAATAGCGCTACGAGCGCAACGGGCAGACAGGAGGAAATTTTACGCATTAGCGAAAAACGTTAAAATGGAAAAAGAGGCCGGTCGCAATAGCACGATGGGTTAGGTGCAAAGGAAGTGAATACAGATGACTGCCGCAATACCCATTTTCAGGTATTGCGGCATCGCTTAAAATTTTGTACTGAGCACTACACAAGGCGTCGGGCAGAACCCGCGCCCGTCGCCCGACCGATGCTATGTTGATGGGCAGAATCCGCGCCCATCATTGCCCACGTCCGGCGCATTACCATTTCGTTACTATCATCAGGAGGCACCCGGCCGCACCGTACCTTTGCGGCCCCAATCGCCAACTTCCTGAATGAGACTTTTTACGCTGACTTCCTGCCTACTGCTGACGACGGTTTCGGCGGCCTGGGCCCAATCGTTCGTCATCAAAGGCCGCGTCACGGACCGCGTGTCCGGTGAGGCCCTGCCGGGTACCAGTATCGGCCTGGAGGGCAGTACGCTGGGCGGCGTCACGGACGGCGGTGGCTCGTTTGCCATCAAAGGCGTCGCGCCGGGTGCGTACACGCTGAAGGTGAGTTATATCGGCTACGTGACGGCCCAGCAGAAGGTGACCATCACGAACCACGACGAGACGGTGGCCGTCCGGCTGGCCGAGGACAATACCACCCTCAACGAAGTGGAAGTGGTGGCGTCGGTGGCCGTGGAGCGCGAAACGCCCGTGGCCTTCTCGGCCGTGAACGAAGTGCGCCTGCGCGAAAGCCTCGCCGGGCGCGACCTGCCGCTGATCCTGAACGAAACCCCCGGCGTGTACGCCACCCAAAGCGGCGGCGGCGCCGGCGACTCGCGCATCTCCATCCGGGGCTTCGACCAGCGCAACGTGGCCGTAATGATCAACGGGGTGCCGGTGAACGATATGGAAAACGGCCAGGTGTACTGGTCGAACTGGGATCTGGGCGACGTAACCAAAAACCTTCAGGTGCAACGCGGCCTGACGGCTTCCAAGCTCGCTGTGCCGAGCGTGGGCGGCACGATCAACGTGTTCACTAAAGGCTTCGACGCCAAGCGAGGCGGCCGGGTGCGGCAGGAAGTGGGCTTCAACAACTCCCGCAAAACGTCGCTGATGCTGAGTAGCGGCAAGTTACCCGGCGACTGGGCCGTGACCGTCTTCGGCTCGCGCCGCCAGGGGGATGGCTGGGTCGATGCCCTTTTCGACGACGCCTGGACCTACTTCGGCACCGTCAGCAAGCGCATCGGCAAGCACCAACTTTCGCTCACGGGCCTCGGCTCGCCGCAAAGCCACGGGCAGCGTTCGTTTGCGCAGCCCATCGCCTCGTTCAGCCACGAGAAAGCGGCCGAGGCCGGTGTGCGGGGCTATAAGGCCATCACAGAGCGCGGCTTCCGCTTCAACCCACACTGGGACAATGTGGACCGTTACACCCGCACCCGCGACGGGGTGCGCGGGCCGAGTAATGTCAGCGTCGTGAACGAACGCACGAACTATTACCACAAGCCGCAGGTCAATCTTAACCACCTCTGGACCGTCACCGACAAGCTCTTCATTTCCAATGTGGCCTACGCCTCGTTCGGCCGTGGCGGCGGCGTGGGGCCGAACGTGACGCTCGACATCAACTCCGCCACCGGCCGCTTTGACCTGCAGAAGGTGTACGATAACAACGTGGCCAACTACGAGCCGCTTCGTGGCTTCCGTAAGCGGGTGAACGGCCAGAACGTGGATACGGTAGTGCGCGACGATGAACGCCTCTCGGGCCGCTACTTGCGCTCCAGCGTCAATAACCACAAGTGGTACGGCTTCATCACGTCGTTCGACTATAAGCTCAACGAAAGCACGACGCTCTCGGCGGGCCTCGACGGGCGCTATTACCGGGGCGAACACTACCAGAAAGTGTACGACCTGCTGGGCGGCGACTACGCCCTCGACAACAATGTACCCGCTGGCAGCACCCCCCGCCGCCTGACGCCCACCATCGTGGGCACCGGCGACCAGCTTTCGCTGGACCCCTACCGTAAGCTGCGCGTCGGCGACAAGGTGCGCTACAACTACGACGGCATCACGACCCAGGGCGGTGGCTACGGGCAGGCCGAATACAAAGCCGGGCCGCTGGCGGCATTCGTGAGCGGTACGTTCTCGGTGGTGTCGTACAAGCGGATCGATTTTTTCCGTGCGCCGCGCGTGGTAGCTCCCGACGGCACCGTGTTGCGCCTCGGCTCAGCTGGCCTGACGCAAATACCCAACACGCAGGATTACTACTCGGCGCGCGAGCAGATCACGGTGGCCAAACCAAGCAACTACCGTTACCCGACGCAGAATTTCGCCTCGACCGATACCACCATCACCGTGCCCTACGGCACGACGGCTACTTACAATGGCCGCACCTACACGGCCGTGGCAGTGGACCCGGCGCAGCAAAAGGCCGAAACCACGCCCTGGGTCCGGCTGCCGGGCTTTACGCTGAAAACCGGGTTCAACTATAACCTAACCGAGGACAACAACCTGTTCTTCAACATCGGCGTCCTGAGCCGGGCACAGTTCTTCAACTTCGTCTTCACCCAGGCCGGCGACCGGGTGAACAACCCGAAAAACGAGAATATCTTCTCCACAGAAATCGGCTACGCCATCAATAAAGGCAACTTCAAGGCGTCGCTGAATGCGTACCGGACGTACTGGCGCAACAAGTCGCTGTCGATTGGGGTGGTTTCGCCGGTCACCGGCGAAACGATCTCGTCCAACGTCAGCGGCCTGGATGCCCTGCACCAGGGCGTGGAGCTGGATCTGGCGCAGGAAATCACGTCGCAGATTTCCATCAACTCGGCGATTTCCATCGGCGACTGGCGCTGGAATTCCGCCGGCGAGTATCGCATCATCGACCAGAACAACCAGGAAATCGGCAACGGCTCGTTCAACCCGAAGGGCGTTCACGTGGGCGGCTCGGCCCAGAATCAGTTTATGCTGGGCCTGCGCTACGAGCCGTTGCCGGGCCTATTCGTACGGCCTACGTTCACGCTGTTCACGAAGAACTACGCCGACTTCGACCCCTCCACGCTGCGCAACGATGCCCCGCAGGACGCCTTCCGCCTGCCCACTCAGCGCAACGTGGACCTGCACACCGGCTACTCGCACGAGGTGCGCGTGGGCGGGCACGGTTACCGCCTGGCCTTCAATGCCTCAATGCTGAACGTGTTCAACCAGTTCTTCATCACCGACGCGCCCACCGGCGGCGCCACCAACCCCTTCGACCCCACCCAGACGCTGGTCTTCTACAACCTCGGCCGCCGCGTGACGGGCGGCGTGACGATCGATTTCTAAACAAGCGCTGCACTTTGCGTACTGCCTCCCGGCCGCTTCCTTCCCCGGAAGCGGCCGGTTTGGTGAAGGGCCTGGCCCCAGGTACGGCCTTCACTCACCCCCTTTATTTTGCAGTTCGCACCAAAAAATCGGCGAAACCGGCGGTTAAGGCATCTAAATCAGGGTGTCCCGGTTGGAATAAGGTAGCAAAGGCCGTAGCTTCGGGCTGCGAAAAGCTGATTCTGCCGTAGTCTTTACCATCCCCATTATTCTTGTGATGAACCTACCTCTCCCCCTCACTTTACGGTCCTGGTTGCCGGCTTCGTTTGCTTTGGCCCTGCTGGCAGGCGCCCCGTTGACTGATGTCCAGGCCCAGGCCCTTTTCAACGGCGCCGGCAATGAATTCACCATCGCCGATTCGGTGGTGTACGTGCCGGGCACCGTGCAGAACGCTGGCACCCTGCGCCTGACCGCCGGGCGCCTGCTGATCGACGGCGGCGACCTGATCTCGACCGGTACCCTGGCCGGCACCGCCGGGCGCGTCCGGCTCGACGGTGGCGCCACCGGCCGCACCGTGACGCTGAGCGCCCAAACCCTGCCCCGGCTCGACCTGAATGTGCCCCAGAACACGACGCTGGGGTCCGACGGCACCATCAGCGGCGCGCTGAACCTGCTCAGCGGCCACCTGCTGACCACCGCTGCCTTTGCGCTGCGGCTGACGCCGGGGGCCGTCATCAACGGTGAAACGAATGCCCGTTACGTGCGCGGCACGGTGGTGCAGACCCGCACCATCAGCGGCGCCGCCCCGGTAGATTTTGGCCAGATGGGCGTCACCGTGAACCCCGCCGGCCAGACCATTACCGGCCTGCAGGTAGAGCGCCGCGCCGGGACGAACTCCCTGAATAACTCGTTCGGCCAAAACCCCAACTTTGCCGCCAACACCGGCATCGACCGCATCTGGCGCCTCTCGACTACCGGCAACGTGAACCCCGCCGCCCCGGTCACGATCACCCTGAACTGGCTTTCGGATAATGATAACGGCCTGACGGCGTCGCTGGCGCAGGCGCAGGTCTGGCGGTCTATCGACAACGGCGCTACCTGGCAGGCCCAGAACGCGTTGCAGAACGGCTCGGCGCGGAGTGTCACCATCACGCCGACCTTGCTGAATGCCTGGTACACGGTCAGCACCAACCAGAAGCCGCTACCGGTGGAGCTGATCTCGTTCACGGCGGCGCCCCGCAACCGCGACGGTTTGCTGAATTGGGCCACGGCTTCGGAGAAGAACAGCGCCTACTTCGCCATCGAACGTTCGTCCGACGGTCAGCGCTGGACGGAAAAAGGCAAGGTCGATGCCCTAGGAACCAGCACCCAGCGGCATAATTACAACTTCGTGGACCGCAACGCCGCTAATGCGGGCGATACCTGGTACTACCGCCTCCGGCAGGTAGATACTGACGGCACCACCACGTACTCGAACGTCGAGTTGGTGCGTTTCAACACGCCGAAGCTGACCCTGGCCCTGGCGGCTTACCCCGTGCCGCTGCAAACCTGGGTAAACCTGGATATCACGGCCCCGATCACGGGCCCGCTGGCCGTCACCCTGATCGACGCCACCGGCCGTACCGTGCTGACCCGTGAGCTGGCCGCCACGGCCGGCCTCAACACTTGGCGCCTCGACGTGCCCACGTCGCTGGCTGCCGGTACCTACGTGCTGCGCGCCACGCTGGGCACGGAATCGGTGAGCAAGCGGGTGACGCGGGAGAAATAGGGTTTAGGGGATGAAATGTAGCCAGGGGCTTCGCCCCGCAGCAACCAAGTCGCGAAGCGACGAGGGCGAGGGAGGGTTTAGCGTTTAGGATTCCGCCCCATCAAAAACGCCCCGCTGGCCATTGGTCAGCGGGGCGTTTTGCTTTTGTCGGACTTCCTGATCAGCGGATTGGCTTACCGCTTGAAGCTTAGGACTTGCAGCTTCAAGCTATCAGGGCTTATAGCCTTTGGCGTAGGGAAACTGCCGTTCGGCTTTGCGCATAATGGTGTAGATGACGGAGTGCGTGTCGGACCCCAGGTCGCGCGAAAGCGATTTGTCGTACTTCCAGAGCAACTCGCCCGTCGGGCCGTCGTTGAGCGACATACTGAGCTGCCCCGTGTTGGTGGGCATACTGAACCCCGTCAGGGCCATCACCCCGATGGCCGCGCCCGTGGAAAGGGGCTGCGTCGATAGGTAAGTGCCGTTGAGCAGACCGTCGGCGCCCACCAGTTTCGCCAGCTCGGCGTAAGAATGCTGTGAGAGGTTTTCCGGGCCAATGCCAGCGGCTTGCAACTTCTGATTGACTTCCGACGATGGCACAATTTCCACCGTGAGCTTCTTGCTGTTTTTCAGGTCCTGGAGGTAAGCCGTCAGGTACTCCTGAATCCGGTAGCCTTCGCGCTCCTGCGCATCTTCGAGGCCGCTTGGTCCGCCCATTCGGGCTACTTCGGCGGGGCGCAGCTCCAGCGTCACGGCGAAAGGCAGCGCGGCCAGCTTGCGGTGCTTCTGGGCAAATTGCTCCATTTTGGGGCTGACGTAGGACTGCTGCGCGCGTGCAGTGGGCGCCGTAAGCGTCAGCAAGCCAACCGTAGCGACGAGAAGGGCGCCCGGACGAACCAGGCGAAAAGAAAAGGAAGGAAAATAGGACATTGTCGGGAATGCGGCTGGCGGCTCACCCGGCCGCGCAGCAGAACGCGTCGCAAGCTAAAACGCGGCGACGGGCAGGAGGCGGAATCCGGCGGAAAACCACATCAAGATGTGAGGTCAGTGGCGCGGCGCTGGTGCCGGGCTGGGCGCGCGGCGGGCGGCGGGCGCTTTTTTTGGTACTTTCGGGGACTCAATGGCCCCGCGCGGGGCGGTGGGTACTTTTCCACTTTCACCATTCAGCCCCCATTCACTTCAATGGCCGAAAATGCCGTCGCCGTTACCGGCAAGGACTTCCTCGATTCCGTCTCGTTCTACTTCGACAAAGCCGCTGCCCACACCAATCTGGAACCGGGCGTTCTGCAGCAGATCAAGGTCTGCAACTCCGTTTATAAAGTCTCCTTTCCGGTGGAGATCGACGGCCACGTAGAAGTGTACGAAGGCATTCGGGTGCAGCACTCGCACCACAAGATGCCCACCAAGGGCGGCATCCGCTACTCGATCTTCGTGGACGAAGACGAAGTGAAAGCCCTCGCCACGCTGATGACCTTCAAGTGCGCCATTGTGGACGTGCCGTTCGGCGGCGCCAAAGGCGGTGTGAAGATCAACCCCCGCACGTCGTCGGTGCAGTTGCTCGAAAAAGTGACGCGCCGCTTTGCCGTCGAGCTAATCAAGAAAAACCTGATCGGTCCCGGCGTCGATGTGCCGGCGCCTGACTACGGCACCGGCTCGCGCGAAATGGCCTGGATCGCCGACACCTACGCCACCTTCCGCTACGGCGAGGACAACGCCCTGGGCTGCGTCACGGGCAAGCCCGTGGGCCAGGGCGGCGTGCGCGGCCGGACCGAGGCCACCGGTCTGGGCATCTTCTTCGGGATGCGGGAATTCTTCAAGGACACCGAGCTGCTCGCCAAAGCGGGCCTCACGGCGGGCATCGCCGGCAAGCGCATCGTGGTGCAGGGCCTGGGCAACGTGGGTTTCTACGCGGCCAAGTTCTGCCAGGAAGCCGGCGCCCTGATCACGGGAATCGCCGAGCGCGAGGGCGGGATCATCAAGGAGGACGGCATCAACATCGAAGAGGTCTTTAAGTATCGTCAGCGCACTGGTTCGGTGAAGGGCTTTCCGGGGTCACGGTTCGTGGAGAACTCCCTCGATCTGCTCGAACACGACTGCGACGTGCTGCTGCCCGCCGCCCTCGAAAATCAGATCACCGCCGAAAATGCCCCCCGCGTGAAGGCCAAGCTGATCGCGGAGGGCGCCAACGGCCCCGTGACCCAGGACGGCGAGCTGGTGCTGTTGGAGCGCGGCGTGTACATCCTGCCCGATCTGTACCTCAACGCCGGCGGCGTGACGGTGAGCTACTTCGAGTGGCTCAAAAACATCTCGAATATGCGCTTCGGGCGCCTCTCGAAGCGCGCCGAGGAAGCCAGTCACCGCCAGATGATCGAGGCGCTGGAAGAAACCACCGGCAAGCACCTTTCCGACGCCCGCCGCCAACTGCTGGAACACGGCGCCGACGAGATCGACCTGGTGCATTCCGGTCTCGAAGATTCGATGATCGTCGCTTACCACACGATGCGCGACGCGATGCGCGAAAAACCCGCCATCACCGACCTGCGCACGGCCGCGTTCTACGTCGCCATCCAGAAGATCGGCGACAGCTACGGCACGATGGGCATCTTCCCGTGAGGCCGGGTTAAGCCACCTCGCCAAAAGCAAAACGCCCCGCTGACCGATGGTCGGCGGAGCGTTTTGGTGGGAATCTGCTTTGGTGCCAGTTCCCGGAAATCCTGTCCGTCAACCCGTGGGCTGACGGCTTCGGGTTCCCGAACAGGCACGTTACCGTACCTGCCGCGCCCGCCTGCGCCGCCACCAGCCGCCTACCAGCAGCAGGGCCAGCAAGGCCGCCGTGGCAGCCAGGCCCTGGGTTTGCCGTTGGTGGCGGCGGGCTTCTGCTTGTTGGGCGGCTTGCAGGCGGCGGAGCTGGGCTTCGGCTTCGGTGGTGCCGTAGCGGGCGCGTAGGTTTTCGGATACCTGATCGGCTTCGGCGGCGGCGGCGGCCAGTTGGGTGCGCTGCTCGCGCAGGGCGTATCGGTAGGCGGCGCGGTAGTCGGTTTGCCGGGCGGCCACGCGGTGCAGGGTTTGGAGGGCTTTGGCGCCGTCGCCGGGAATCAGGGTGTCGGTGCGGCTCAGGGCCTCAGTGGCCCAGTGGCGGGCTTCGGTCAGGCGGTTTTGGGTCAGGTAGAACTGCGCCAGCGAAGCCATAGACCGGGCCACTTCGGTGGGCGCGCTGCGCTGGGCCAGGAGCCGCCGGATGGCCAGGGTGTGGTAGTACTCTACGGAATCGGGCAGGCCGAGGCGCCCGAAGAGATCCGCCAGCTTGGTGTATGGGATGGCCAGTTGGCCGGTCAGCCCCAGGCGCCGGTAGAGGCCCAGCGCCCGGCGGTAGAGGTGCAGCGCGGGGCGCAACGAGTCGCGGTCGGCCACGATACCGGCCAGGTTCTCCAGGCCCTGGACGTAGGCCACCGAATCGTGGATGCTCGCGTCGAGGGCCAGCGACTGCCGGGTGAAGGCGGCGGCTTCCGCCTTCCGGTGCTGCATGTCAAAGAGGATCCCCAGGTTGGAAAGCCCCGTCGATTCATACGCTGGGCCGCTGTGGAGGCGCCGGTGCCAGCGCAGCGCAGGGTAGAGGTAGGCGGCGGCCGAATCGAGGCGCCCGTGGTCTAAATACCACACGCCCACGTCGCTCAGGACTTCGGCCTGCTGGTGGCGGTTGCGTACTTGCCCGTAGAGCGCGTAAGCGCGGCGGTAGTGGCCGAACGCCTCGGCTTTGTGGCCCAGTCCGTTATGGGCCCACCCCTGGTAGTAGTGCACGGCGGCGCGGGCATCGGGGGCGCCGGTGGGGCCGAGCAGGCGTTCGGCGCGTTGCAGCAGGAGCAGGGCGCGTTGCAGTTCGTCGGCCTGGCAGCGATACTCGGCGCGCACGGTCAGGGCGCGGGCTTCGGTTTCGCCGTCGAGGCGGGCGCGGGCTTCCGTCGAAGCCAGGGCGGCGTAAGCGAACACGCCGGCGGAATCGGCGGCGGCGCGGTAGGCGGCGGCCACGCGCAACAAGGCCCGCCCGCGCGCCACCGAACCCGCGGGCGCCGCCCGCACCAGGGCCTTCAGCGAGTCAGGCACGGGCGGCAGGGCCGCCTGGGTGGGGGTGTTCGCCAGCAGCCAGACCGCCAGTAACAGGAGGCGCAGCTGGTGGGCTGATCCAAAAAAACGAGAAATCCGCGTCATCGAACGGAAGCAAGGAAAAGGAGCGAGCAGGAGCGCCAGGGCCGGAATCTAATCAATCTCCGCCGCTCCCGCAGGTCGCACGGGCGGGCTGGCCCGGCCTTATTTGCTTGCCGTCGGCTGGTCATACTGCCCGGTTGACGATCTGTCCAATTGGAAGGCCGCGTCCCGGTCGCTACAGAGACCATTTTTGATACGCTTACCCCGAGGGGGCCAGGCTGCTACTAAATCCAAGGAGGGGCACCGCTTACCGTCCCCGCCGCGTCCGCCGGCGCCGCCACCAGGCGCCGCCTACCAGCAGCAGGGCCAGCAGGCCGGTGGTGGCGCCGAGGCCCTGCGTCTGGCGGCGGTAGCGGTGGGCTTCGGCCTGACGGGCGGCTTGCAGCCGGCGGAGCTGGGCTTCGGCTTCGGTGGTGCCGTAGCGGGCGCGCAGGTCTTCCGACAACTGACTGGCCTCGGCGGCGGCGGCGGCCAGCCGGGCGCGCTGTTCGCGCAGGGCGTAGGTGTAGGCAGTGCGGTAGTCGGCCTGCCGGGCGGCCACCAGGTGCAGCGTACGCAGGGGTTTGGCCAGGCCCGCGGCGCGGGTGGTGTCGGCGCGGCTCAGGGCCTGCTCGGCCCAGTGGCGGGCTTCGGTCAGGCGGTCCTGGGTGAGGTAGAACTGGGCCAGCGAAGCCATTGGCCGGGCGACGTCGGCGGGGGCGCTGCCCTGGGTCAGCAGTTGCCGGATGGCCAGGGTATAGTAGCGCTCCACGGAATCCGAGACGGCGAGGCGGACGTAGCCATCAGCCAGCTTGGTGTAGGAGATGGCGAGCCGGCCGGTCAGCCCAAGGCGGCGGTAGAGGCCCAGCGCCCGGCGGTAGAGGCGCAGGGCGGCGGGCACCGAGTCGCGCGCGGCCACGATGCTGGCCAGGTTGTCGAGGGTCTGGACGTAGGCCACGGAGTCGCCGGTAGTGCCGTCCAGCGCCAGGGCTTGCCGGGTAAAGGCGGCGGCCGGTGCTTCCCGGTGCTGAAGGTGGTAGAGCGTCGCCAGGTTCGACAACACCGTCGATTCGTATTCCGGGCGGCTGTGCAGGCGCCGGTGCAGCCGCAGGGCAGGGTAGAGGTAGGCGGCGGCCGAGTCGAGGAGCCCTTCGCCCAGGTACCACACCCCCACGGCACTCAGAATTTCGGCCTGCTGGTGGCGGTCCTGCACCCGGCCGTAGAGCTGGTAGGCCCGGCGGTAGTGGCTAAATGCCTCGGCCTTGCGCCCCAGGCCCGCGTTCGCCCAGCCCTGAAAGTAGTTGACGGCGGCGCGGGCATCGGAGGCGCCGCGGGGCCCGAGCAGGCGTTCGGCGCGTTGCAGCAGGGGCAGAGCGCGTTGCAGTTCGTCGGCCTGGCAGAGGTATTCGGCGCGCACGGTCAGGGCGCGGGCCTGGGTTTCGCCGTCGAGGCGGGCGCGCGCTTCGGTCGAAGCCAGGGCCGCGTAGGCGAATACGCCCGTGGAATCGGC
The DNA here is from genome assembly GCA_031426455.1 of Hymenobacteraceae bacterium. Classification (GTDB taxonomy): domain Bacteria; phylum Bacteroidota; class Bacteroidia; order Cytophagales; family Hymenobacteraceae; genus JANNMJ01. The sequence goes on from JANPLI010000206.1 coordinate 28,056, forward strand.
GGCGGCGCGGTAGGCGGCGGCCACGCGCAGCAAGGCCCGCCCGCGCGCCACCGACCCCGCCGGCGCCGCCCGCACCAGGGCCTTCAGCGAGTCGGGCACGGGCGGCAGGGCGGCCCGGCTGGGGGTGTTGGCCAGCAGCAGGAGCAGGACCGGGAGCAGCAGCCGGTTGCCCGGCCCGCGCAAACGAAGCGTTCGCATCATCGAACGGAAGCAGGGGAAACGAAGGTGCAGTAGATTCAGCGCTGGAAGATAGCCAACAGCCGCCCTATCTGCCCGTTGCGCTGCCCCCCGTCAGTTGCTGCTCAGGCTTCGGCGTTCCATTTCCAGTCGCGCACTTCGGGCATATCCTGGCCGTGCTGGACGATGTACTGCTTGTGTTGCACCAGCTTGTCCTTGAGGGCCTGCTTGAGGTAGGCGCCCCGGTTGCCGAGCTGCGGCAGGCGGTCGAGGACGTCCATCGCGAGGTGGAAGCGGTCCAGCTCGTTGAGCACGGTCATATCGAAGGCCGTCGTGATGGTACCTTCCTCCTTGTACCCGCGCACGTGGATGTTGTTGTTGCCCGCGCGTTTGTAGGTCAGGCGGTGCACCAGCCAGGGGTAGCCGTGGAAGGCGAAGATGACCGGCTTGTTGCGGGTGAAGAGGGCGTCGAAATCGGCGTCGGTCAGGCCGTGGGGGTGTTCGGTGTGACGCTCCAGCTTGAGCAGATCCACGACGTTCACGACGCGGATTTTCAACTCCGGCAGATGCTGACGCAGGATGGAAACAGCGGCCAGCGTTTCGAGCGTCGGCACGTCGCCGCAGCAGGCCATCACGGCGTCCGGCTCGGCGTCGGCGTCGGAGCTGGCCCAGGACCAGATGCCGATGCCCTGAGCGCAGTGGCTGGCGGCGGCGTCCATCGACAGCCACTGCGGCGCCGGGTGCTTGGCGGCCACGATCACGTTGACGTAGTGGCGGCTGCGGAGGCAGTGGTCCATCACCGAGAGCAGGCAGTTGGCGTCGGGCGGCAGATAGACGCGCACGATGCTGGCCTTCTTGTTCAGCACGTGGTCGATGAAGCCGGGGTCCTGGTGGGTGAAGCCGTTGTGGTCCTGCCGCCAGACGGTGGACGTGAGCAGGTAGTTGAGCGAAGCCAGCGGCCGCCGCCAGGGAATTTCGGCCGTCATCTTGAGCCACTTGGCGTGCTGGTTGAACATCGACCCCACGAGGTGGATGAACGCCTCGTAGGAGTTGAACAGGCCGTGGCGGCCGGTCAGCAGGTAGCCTTCGAGCCAGCCTTCGCACTGGTGCTCGCTGAGCATTTCCAGCACGCTCCCGGTGGGCGCCAGGAACTCGTCGTAGTCGGCGGTTTGGGCGTCCCACTGCCGGTTGGTGGCCTCAAAAACGGCTTCCAGGCGGTTGGAGGCGGTTTCGTCGGGACCGAAGATGCGGAAGCTGTTGGGGTGCTGGTTGCGCCGGATGACGTCGCGCAGAAACTGCCCCACCACGTAGGTATCGCTGGCTTCCGCGGCGCCGGGAGTGGGCACGGACACGGCGTAGGCACGGAAGTCGGGCAGGTGCAGGTCGCGCAGCAGCAGACCGCCGTTGGTGTGGGGGTTGGCGCCCATCCGGTGGTGGCCGGTAGGGGCCAGCTCGGCCAGTTCCGGCAGCAGGCGGCCTTCGGTGTCGAACAGTTCGTCGGGGTTGTAGCTCCGCAGCCAGGTTTCGAGCTGGGCAAGGTGTTCGGGCGGGGCCGTGGCCGACACGGCAATCGGCACCTGGTGCGCGCGGAAGGTGCCCTCGTTCGGTTTGCCGTTGACGGTCTTCGGCCCTGTCCAGCCCTTCGGCGATTTCAGCACGATCATCGGCCAGCGGGGGCGGGTCTGGTCGCCGGTGGTGCGGGCGTGGTGCTGAATCCGCTGGATGTCGGCGATGGCCTGGTCGAGGGCGGCGGCCATTGCCTGGTGCATCCGTTCCGGCTCGTGGCCTTCCACGAAGTAGGGCGTCCAGCCGTAGCCGCGCAGCAGTTGCTCCAACTCCTGGTGCGTGATGCGGGCCAGCACCGTGGGGTTCGAGATCTTGTAGCCGTTGAGGTGCAGGATGGGCAGCACCGCCCCATCCGTCACGGGCGAGAGGAACTTGTTCGAGTGCCAGGCCGTGGCCAGCGGGCCGGTTTCGGCCTCACCGTCGCCCACCACGCAGGCCACGATCAGGTCGGGGTTGTCGAACACCGCCCCGAAAGCGTGGCTCAGCGAGTAGCCCAGCTCGCCGCCTTCGTGCAGCGAGCCGGGCGTCTGGGGCGAGGCGTGGCTCGAAATGCCGCCGGGCGCCGAAAACTGCCGGAAGAGCTTGCGCAGCCCGTCAGTGTCCTGGCTGATATCGGGGTACACCTCGCTGTAGGTGCCTTCCAGATAAGTATGCGCCACCACGGCCGGTCCGCCGTGGCCAGGGCCGCAGAGGTAGAACATATTCAGCCCCTCGCGCCGGATGACCCGGTTCAGGTGCGTATAAATGAAGTTCTGCCCCGGCGTAGTACCCCAGTGGCCCAGCAGCAGCGGCTTGATGTGGGCCAGGGTGAGTGGCTCGCGCAGCAGGGGGTTGTCGCGCAGGTACATCTGCCCCACCGAAAGGTAGTTGGCCGCCCGCCAGTAGGCGTTCAGCCGGTGTACCTCCACGGGCGTAAGGGGGTGCGTGGCGGGGTGGGCGGTGGGTTGTTCGGCGCTGACGGGGGTTTCCATCGGGCTGATTTAAGGGGTTTGGGGCGCTGGTGATGCTGCTGATTCCGTCAGCCGGCCAATCAGCCGGGCGATCATCGCTTCTTCGTCGGTCGGGATGACCCATACGGCCACGCGGCTGATATCACTGGAAATCAGTTCCGAATTCGCTTCGTTGCGCGCCGCGTCCAGCGCGATGCCCAGGAAGCCGAGGTTTTCGCAGATGCGCGCGCGCACTTCGGGGGCGTGTTCGCCGACGCCGCCCGCGAAGACGAGCGTGTCGAGGCCACCTAGCACGGCCGCAAAGGCACCGATGCCTTTACGGGCCTGGTAGCAGAAGAGCGCCACGGCTTCGGCAGCGCGGACGTCGGTGGCCTGCGCGGCCAGCAGGTCGCGCATATCGGAGGTGGTTTCGGAGACACCCAGCAGGCCCGACTCGTGGTTGACGAGGTGGTTGAACTCCGTAGGCGTCAGTTTTTCCTGGTCCAGCAGGTACCACGCCACGCCGGGGTCGAGGTCGCCGGAACGGGTGCCCATTACCAGGCCACCGGCGGGTGTGAAGCCCATCGTGGTGTCTATGGGCTGTCCATTGTGTACGGCCGCCAGACTGGCGCCGCCGCCCAGGTGGGCCAGAATCACCCGGCCGCGCGCGGCGGTTGGCCCGGCGCGGCGGGCCAGCTCTTCCAGCAGGTAGGCGTAAGACAGGCCGTGGAAACCGTAGCGCCGCAGGCCCTGCGCCGCAAAGCGCCGCGGAATGGGCAGCAACTGCGCCACGCGGGGCATCGCGTGGTGGAAAGCAGTGTCGAAGCAAACCACCTGCGGCAGGTGCGGGTGGCGCTGTTGCAGCGCCTCGATCAGGGCCAGCTCGCCGGGCAGGTGGTCGGGGTCGTAGGCGCTCAAGCCGTGCAGCTCGGCCAGCAGCGCGGGCGTGACGTGCGCCGGGGCGTGGTGCGCCATTCCGTGGACGACGCGGTGGCCCACCGCACGAACTTCGCCGAAAACCGGCTGCTGTTCGAGCCAGTCGAGCAGGGCCGTAACGGCAGCCGGGAAATCAGGGGTGGCCACGGGCACGCTGCTGGAGGCAGGCGCTGCGGGGTCCACCACCGTCAGTTGGGCGTCGGGCAGGCCGATGCGCGTCAGCGCTCCGGCCAGCCGCCGGGTGGGTGGCGAGTCGGAGTCAAAGAAGGCAAACCGGATGCTCGACGAGCCGCCGTTGAGGATGAGCAGGGCGGCAGGTGGCACGTGGGGCATCGGAGGAGCAGGGAGAGCAAGTGGGAAAGGCGGTGGGCCAACGGCAACGGGTGCTCGCACAGGGCCGGTGGTGGTGCCAGCCTTAGTGTCAGCCCAGGGGCAGCAGCAGCAGGGCAAACCGGCGGCTGGTACTGCGCAATACGGCGATGGGGATGAGGGGGGCATCGCGGCGCGGTGGCCGACGGCGCGTCCATTCAGGCGAGTCGTGTGCTTATGAACAGATTACCAAGTAAATTTCGACGTACCACCAGGCGATTCCTATGACAAAAGCCGCCGCTTTAGGTGACGTTTGTCAGTTGGCTGCCAAAACGGAATGGCCATAGCGGGTGGGCCGGTTAGGGCGCTGCTGCCCCTTGTTGGGTAGGTTACGAACCAGGGGCTCTGGCGCCCTCAGGCAGCTTGGTCGGGGAGGTCGTCCGCCGATTATGGGCGTACTTTGAGGCCACTAAAGCATTAATCAATGGCGAAGCGAGAGCCGGCCTCAGCTCCTGTTATTCTAGGCGACGACATACTAGCGGCCATCACCTCCATTCAGGTGCGGGGCTACAAATCACTGGCAGACGCACAGCTGAGGGTGCGCCCGCTCACCCTGCTGGCCGGCACCAACAGCTCCGGCAAGTCGAGCATTATGCAGCCGCTGCTGCTCATCAAGCAGACGCTGCAGGCATCCTACCAAACCGCCGGCGCCCTGCTGCTTGATGGGCCACACGTGCAGATCACGTCGGCCGAGCAGATTTTGTCGAAAGTGGCTGAACCCGTAAAGCTGGCGTTCTCCCTGCGCTTGGAAGGCCATTCCTACTGGCGAAAGGACGAGTATCTGGCGCTTACCTACTCGGTTGCGGATGCCGGGTTCCGACTAGCGAACCAAGACGCGTCGTACTGGGAGGATTCTGTTCACCTCCGGCCAGAGATGACGGAGGAAGAATTGCTTTTGGAAAACCCCTCCTTGCAGCGCTTCAAAAGCGTCGGCTCTTCAACGGTCAGTCTGACGCAGCACTACCACTTCCTGGACGCCGTGGGATATAACGAAGCTGGCCAACCTGTGTCCAGCCCTGCGCTCGCCCTCGGTTTCTCTCTGACACTTCTCACCCTCCTCCACATCCCCGGCCTGCGCACCGCCCCCAAGCGCAGCTACCCCGCCGCCGCTTACCAGAGGGGCAACATCCGGGGTACCTTCGACGCCTACACCGCTGGCCTCATCCTGCACTGGCAGCAGCAAAAGGACACCACTTCCCTCGCGGCCCTCACCGATGCCCTTCAGCGCCTCGGCCTTACCGGCGCCGTGGAAGCCAGTACGCTCAACGCTAATGAGCTGGAAGTAAAAGTCGGGCGCTTGCCGGTCGGCGCCAAAATCCGCAAGAAAGACCTCGTCAACATCGCCGATGTCGGCTTCGGCGTCTCGCAGGTGTTACCCATCGTCGTGGCACTCATCGCCGCCGAGCCGGGCCAACTAGTGTACATCGAGCAGCCCGAGCTGCACCTCCACCCCCGCGCCCAGGTGCAGATGGCGCACCTGCTGGCTGCCGCCGCTAAGCGCGGCGTGCGCGTCATCGCCGAGACGCACAGCAGCCTCATCCTGCTCACCGTCCAGACGCTCGTCGCCGAAGGCACCATTGCCCCCGAAGAAGTCGCCCTCCACTGGTTCGAGCGCGATGCCAAAGGCGCCACCCAAATCACCCTCGCCGAGGTGGACGAAAACGGCGCCTACGGCCCGTGGCCCGAAGACTTCGGCGACGTGGAACTGACCGCCCAAAGCGCCTACCTCGATGCCGTCGCCCGGCGTCACGCGAAGCCCAAACCGAAGGCCTAATGGCAGCAACTCCCCGCAAAGTCGCATCGCGGCGGATCGTCGTCGATACCAACGTCGCGCGCTCCGCCAGCGAAACCACCTTTCCGCAATCGGTCGCCTGCCGTCAGATCCTGGATACGATGCTAAAGGTATGCCATCGAATCGTGCTCTCGCCGAGCCAGAAAGCGGAATGGCAGCGCCATCAGTCGCGCTACACCTTGCGCTGGCTAGCCAGTATGACGGCCAAAGGAAAAGGACACGTGCTGCCCGATGACCCGGACAGCGGCCTCTGGGAAGCCATCGACCGCCTGGCCCCGCCTGATTTGTCGCGCGAGGAATTACTGAAGGACGTGTACTTGCTGGAGTCCGCCCTCGCCACCGATTCGATCATCCTTTCACTCGAAAAGCGCGCCGCCGGGTATTACCGCCCCTTGACCGAGCCCTTGCCCCAAATCGGCGTCATCGCGTGGGTCAGCCCGCTCGAACCCGTTGATGACTGCCGGAAATGGCTCGAAAAAGGTGCCCCTGCCGAACCGCACCGTAACCTGGGATATAAGCGGGGTTGAAAACCGCTCGCTGTTCGTGCGCGCTTACAACGCGTGCGGAACCGGTGCGCGCATTTGCAATGTGCGCCGCCGACTTGGCGACGGTAATCAGCTTAAGGTCAGTTATCTAAACCAGTTTCGTTTCTGCGAAATGCTCAAGTCTCGCAACTGAGCGCGTTACAAACGCGCCGCTCGGTAGATCACGTGACACAGACGCGCGTCAGCAGGGGGCAAGCGTTAGAGTTGCTGCTAGGGGAGTGGCAACGCCGCTATCTTCTGGTCGAGCAGGGCGCGTTCAGCGGGGGCGCTGGTGAGCAGGCGGGCTTCGAGCCACGCGTCGCGGGCGGCCTGGGGTTGGGCGGCCTGGGCCAATAGCTCGCCCCGAATGGCGTGGTAGAGGTAGTGGTGGTCGAGGCGGCCGTCGAGGGGGGCCAGGGCCGCCAGTCCTGCGTGGGGGCCGGCCTCGTAGGCCAGCGCGACGGCCCGGTGCAGCGCCACCACGGCTGACGGCTTGAGGGCGAGCAGCAAGTCATAGAGGCGCCGGATGAGGGGCCAGTTGGTGGCAGTGAAGGTGGGCGCGCGGCAATGCTCAGCGGCAATGGCGGCTTCGAGGTGATAATCGGTGGGGGCCTCGGCGAGGGTAGTGGCGCGGCTCAGGTAGTGCATTCCGCGGTGAATCAGGGGCTGGCTCCAGCGGGTGCGGTCCTGGTCGGGCAGCAGGATGATGGCGCCTTCCGGTGTGGCCCGGGCCGCAAAGCGCGAGGCTTGCAGGCACATCAGCCCGAGCAGCGCGTGGGTGGCGGCGGTGGCAGTACGGGGCTGGTCGAGGAGCAGGAGCGTGAGGCGCATCGCCTCGGCGCAGAGGTCCTGGCGAATGAGCTGATCGGCGTGCGAGGAGTGGTAGCCGGCGTTGAAGAGCAGGTAAAGCGCGTGCAGGATGGCCCGCAGCCGGCCATCGAGTTGAGCGCCCTGCGGCACGGCCAGTTCGATCTCACCGGTGCGGATGCGCTCCTTGGCGCGGTAGAGGCGCTTGGTGATGGTTTCGGTGGAGGTAAGGAAGGCGTCGGCGATTTCGGGCACGCTCAGGCCGCCCAGAATCCGGAGGCACATCGCGAGCTGGGCTTCGAGCGGCAGCGCCGGGTGGCAGCAGGCGAAAAGCATCCGCAACTGGCTGTCAATGAGTTCGTCGGGGAGGTGAGTTTCGGCGGGCGCCTCGGCTTGCGGTTCGTGGTGGAGCAGGTCGGCGGCGAGGCGGTGGCGGCGTTGTTCGTGGCGCAGGACATCGAGCGCCCGGTGCCGGGCGGCGCGGTAGAGCCAGGCCGATGGGTTGGGGGGAATGCCGCGCAGGCGCCACGCGCGCAGGGCCTGCACGAGGGTATCCTGCACGAGGTCTTCGGCCTGGTCGAGGTGTTCGGCGCCCAGGACGCGGGTGAGCCAGGCCGTGAGGCGGCCGGCCTCGTGGCGAAAGAAATGCTCGACGAGCTGCTCGGGGGGCTGGGGCATCGGGAAGTGGGGGCGCTGGGCTTTAAGCTGCTAACAAAATCCTCCCTGCCGCCGTGGAATCCTCACCCCCCAACCCCCTCTCCAAAGGAGCTAGGGTGTACACACATCTTGCGCCTGGCGCCTCATCCACACCCCCCCCCCCCCGAACCCAACGCGAGGGGGGGGCTACTAGAGTGATT
>JANPLI010000207.1:0-28062 GCA_031426455.1 Hymenobacteraceae bacterium
TGCCTACCCGCCAGCCGCCAACCGGCCACCAAACCACGGGGCCGCGTCCGTAGCTCTTTGGCTACGGACGCGGCCCGTTCGTTTGGCCTCACCGCCCTGGTCGGCGGCGGTGGCGGCGGGGACCTTACGCCGTGAGTTGGCTGCGGCGGGTGGCCACCTCCGCGAGTTTTTCCGTCAGGAAGGTCACGTCGCGGTCGGTTTGCTCGGCTTCCAGGTCGTCCAGGTACGCCTCGGCGCCGGTGTCGCTGTCGGCCATCAACTGGAGGCGGTCGCGTTCGGCGGTCGCCGAGATCAGCCCCAGTTGGGCGCGCTTACGGTCGGCGGGCAGCAGGTCGGTTTGGGCCAGGGTGGCCGTGTACGACGTGATGCGCCGGAGGGCGGCGCTCAGCCGCTGGGCGGTACGGGCACTGGTCCGCCCGGCCTGCCGGTCGGAGTAGTCGTTGACCGCATCGCGCACCTGGCGGCCATCGAGCAGCGTTTCGAGCGTGGTCCGGGCGGTGTCGCAGTCGTCCCAGTTCAGCAAATCATTGGGGTTAGTCGGCATAGAAACGAGAAAAAAAGTGGGGGTTTAAATAACCAATACCCAAAAGTACACGGCGCGCCTGAATTGGGCGTTGGGGCTTGGGGCTTGGGGCTTGGGGCTTGGGGCTTGGGGCTTGGGGCTGCCGGGTGCCCCGAAACCACCTGCCGATCAAGCCTGGAGTTCGCCATCAAAAACTAAAAACCAAAAACTAAAAACTAAAAACCAAAAACTAAAAACCAAAAACTCAAGAAGCACCAGCCAGCAGCGCGGCCAGGGCGGCGGCCTCGGTTTCGAGGGCCTCGGCCCGCAGGCGCAGCAGGTGCCATTGGGCCAGTTCGGCGGCGCTCAGGGCCGTGGGGCGCGCCCGAAACTGCTCGCGCAGCAGGTCGGCCAGCAGCGGCGCGGGCGGGGTACCGGGGGGCGGGGTGGGCGCCGCCACCCCGGGCGGGGGCAGCGCCGCCAGCAGCGCGGGCAGCGCTTGGCGCCAGCGCGCGGCGTAGGTGGCCTGGGCGCGGAGGGCGTCCTGCTGGCGGCGCAGCCCGGCGGCGGTGTGGGTGCAGTAGTCGCGGCGGGCTTCGAGGGGTTCGCGGGCGGGGGGCGGGGCCGCCGCTTCGATTTCGGCATCCGGCACGGCCCCGGCCGGCAGCGGCGGCGCGGGCACCGGCGTATGCTGCCGCAGGGGGCGCAGGCGTTCCAGCAACTCGGCCGTGAGGGCGCGCCGCCCGGTTTCCAGGTTGGCGAGCTGCGCCCGGCTCACCCCCAGGTAGGCGGCCAGCTCCTGCTGTTCGAGGTTGAAGTAGCGGCGCACGACCGCCAGCAGCGATTGGGGCCGGCGGGAGGAATACCCCATCGGTGTAAGATGTGACCACGGGCAAGGCGCCCGGGCGCCCGGCAAAGCTACCGGTTGGCGCTCACTGACACACCATTTTCCGTTTTCTGAAACGGTGTGTCAGGAGGGCGACACACCATTTTCAACTTTCCGAAACGATGTGTCAAGGGGGTGATGGCCGCGTCGCGGATGGCGGGGCGGGTGAGCGCGCGGCGGGGCGGCGAGCGCCTGATTAGGGCAGAAACAACCCGCTGAAAGCAGCTTTCAGTATCTGGTACACCACCTTCGCCGCATCGGGCGTGAGCGCTTGCGTGGTGATGGCCCCGATAATAGACCCCAAAAACATCTGCTGCCACTCCTTTTTGGTGAAGCGTTCGGCCTTCGCGCCAGCTTCCTGCACGGTGGCGGCCAACTGTTGGGCGGCGGCTTCGGGCAGGCCCGCCGTCAATAACCGCTGCTGGACGTGCTGCAACTGGATGCGCAACTGCCGCGCCTCGTCCGGGGTGAAGACTTCTTCCGGCGCCTCGCGGGTGGGGCCAAGCAGGCGGGCGTTGGCTTGCAGGTCGGCCCAGAGGTTGGGGGTTTCTAGTTCTTCCTGAACCACTTTCACCCACTGTTTAAAGTGCGTAAACACGTACTGCCAATCAGTAAAAGTGTTACTGTATCTGGCTTGGCCGTATGCGCCTGGCCTAGCAGTTACACGGTAAGGAAAAACCTCGTTGTTATCCTCAATCTCAAAGAAAAACCCTAGTTTATCAAGTTGAGTCGAACGTAGCTCGTACTTATGAGTACTCATTGATTCAGTGAATAATGAAGGCTCAACTCCACCGTCTTGTAGGGCAGAAAACAGCTGGTTACGATGGGTTTTCAGTAGCATCGGCGTGTGGTGGTAAAGTTCCCAAAATCATCCCCTCCACCGTGGCGCGCGTGGCGGCTTCCTGTTCGGCGATTTGCTGAGGGAAGCGCCCGATCTCCGGCCATTTATTCCGACAGCGCGAAGGCAGCGCGGAAATCGGTATCAAGTACCGCGCGTAGCTCTTCGGCTGGAGAACCGGCCAGGACGCTTTGCCGGTAACGCTGATACACGTCTTCGAAGTGGGCCACCTGTGCAGCTGTCAAATGAGACAGGTCGAGCATTGGGGCTTTGTTGAGGTCGTTGGGTTCAAATTTCTCCAACCCATTACCGTACTCGCGGCGATTTTGCGCAAAAATCTCCCGTGCTACCTCTGTCAGCAAATACGCCATCACCAGATCAGCGCGGTCCTGAAAAAACAGGTTCAGGTACACGCAATGAAACGTGGTGAGATTGAGCGTCGCCGTTTCGTTACGCACAAAACGTAAGCCGCCCCGGTTGAAGACCGTCACCCAGATGGGCGCGGGTGGACGCTTTTCGGGGCGATGCCAGGGGGTGCGGTGCGCCGGCAAAAATTTTTGCGCCACCCCCTGCCGCTCGCCTTCTGCCAGATAGCGTTGCGCGGCCTGATCGGCGGCGGCGCGCACATCGAGCAGATACACCGGCCGGTCAGCGCGGCGCAGCGCGGCGAAGTCAGCATCGGTGAAAAAAGCCCCCGGCACATCGGCTGAGCGGGTAATGCACGGACTTAACGATGTACCAGGCGCCAGCCCCCACGTGCGCGCTTTAGAGGCTGAAAAAATGAAATATCCATTGTCGCCCGTTGCGATGCCCCGGCTGACTTTGCCGACCGTCGAGAACGGCACCAACGGCCCGTACACGGCGTCGTCGTCGCCGCCGGGCTGGTAGTAGCGGCGCCATTTGCTGGTGGCATCCAGTGCCTGCAACGGCCGGGGAGCGGGCGCCAGATCGGGCGTCCAGTCGGCCAGCGCCTCCACCGATTCCAAGTAGCTGAAGGTGACGGCGGGGGTCGGCATCTCGTCACGCGCAAACAGCAGCACACACGCCGTAGTGAGCGCATCAGCGAATACGCTTCCCTGAAAATCAACCACCAGTACATGCCGCAGACTGCCATTCTGTTGCAACTGCTGTTTGACGGCCACGCCGTAATCCGCATTCAAAAATTCCGACGGCACTACGAACGCCGCCCGCCCCCCCGGCGAGAGTAATCGCAACGCTTTGAGCAGAAACAGCGCGTAGAGATTGGTAAAGCCCGTGAGTTTGACCCCCGTCTCTTGCTCAAAACGGCTGATTGTCGCTAGATTGTCGTAGTCGTGAAACTTCAGGTACGGCGGATTGGCAATGATCCCGTCATAGCGCGCGGTGGGCGCAGTGCGCAAAAAGTCTTCGCAGACGCATTCGAGGGTATCGGGCTGGCCCGCCTCCACGCGCAGCCAGCGCAGGATGTGCGGGTCCACATCATAGCCCGTGATTTGACACGTCGGTACGTAGGTCTGTAGGGCGCGGGCGAGTACGCCGGTGCCAATGGCAGGGTCGAGCACGCGTACGGGCTGTGCCCCCGCAACCCAGCGGGCCAGCAGATCGGCCACGGGCGGGGGCGTAAAAAACTGACCGTACTGTTTGCGGTGAGCCAGGGAGGTCTGCGCCATATAGGCGGCCTCCGGAGTGCGGACGGATGCTTTCAAATTCGTGTGAAATTATAAATCGTCCGGCGCGACGTGAAGTAGCTCGGCCAGCGCGGTGGGATCGAGGTGGGCGGCACCGTCGGTGAACGTGACGTAGTACAGGAGCCGGCCGCGCTGTAGCTCCTTACGGCGACTAGCGTGCGTTGGCTCTGCGATGTCAGCCGCCAGCACATTCCCCTCCTGTGGATTGATTTTGATGGTGGTTTTTTGCTGGTTTTTCACATCGGCTTCGGTGAAAAACCGGCTGTCCTCATTATCTGGATCAGTCAGTAGGGTCAAGATATGCTCGTAACTCAGGATGTATGCCTGATCGAAGAAAACCTGAACGTAGTAGTGTGGCACATTGTACATCTGCACCCATTGATACACGACGCGCAAATCTTCCACCTTCGGCGTGATACTCAGAAAATCGCGTTTGCGCAGTTCGGTCAACGCCGTCTTTAGCTCGCTGAACGCCTGGGCCGCTTCTACAAGCCGGGGAGAGCTTCGCCAAACAGGCCGCTTGAAGTCCATGATTTTAATGTTCTCCGACGTGACCCCCGCCAGCAGGTCGGCGTAAGGCTGGCGACTGGGGATCGCCAGTATGTCAGCATACTCAGTAGTCAAGTGCGCTACCAACTCCAGGGCGCGTGCTGTATAGTGCTGCGTACGGGTGCGCATCGCATCATCGTAGCGTTTCGAGAGGAAGGCACTGGACCGTACTTCCAGCCCGGCTACGGCTTTGCCCACCACAGCATCCAGTTCAGTTCGCGGGCGCTGGCTGATGTCGGTACCCCAATCAGCCGGAAGATCTTCGCGCCGGAAAATCAAGAGGTCGGGACGTTTGCCGATTTCATCAAGCTCTTGCTGAAAGGCTTCAAAAAACGCCCTAAATCCTTCTTCACCCGCTACGCGGCTATCGCTCATGCCGTAGCGCACAGCTACATGACGTTGAGCTGTTTGATTGATTGCATCCAACAAAATTTTTTCAGCCCAATCGCCTTGTTCCCGATTGGTCGTGAACTCGGAAGAAGCTTGGGTAGGAATTCGGGAGGGCTGCCGTTCGGCGGCCAAATCAACCAGCGTACTGGGCACCTGCTCCATCAGGCGCGTAATTCGTTCGCGGTAATTCATTAGACAAATCTACCTGCTAGCGACCCACCCGCACGGCTTTTTCCACTCCGATTCGGGCGACAGGGTATTCATACCGTCGGTCATGGCGGGTACAGAGGTGAAATACCGGCAAGGTGTTGCCCCCACGAGCATCATGCTGTAGTGCGAGGCGCCTTACTAGCAAATTTTTGAAAAACGAAAAAATTTACTAGCAAAGCCCCCCCCCACTCACCCCCATCCGGCAACCATTCACCGCCCGGTGCTGACCGCTCGCCGGGGTTTGGTGGCGCGTGGGGGGTTGAAAAAGGCAGTTTTGCAGCGTCGAAATCCCGCTGAGGCGTCGGCAGCCGCCCGCCCAGCGTTCCCCTTTTCTTCGCTGAACCCGATGCGCCTTCCTCTCTCCTCCCCTTTCGCCATTGGCTGGCGCTGGCTATTCCTGCTGCCGGTGCTGCTGTTGGACCTGTTAAGCCGCCCGGCAGCGCTGGCCCAAACCCGTACCGGTTACCACTGGACTACCGCTTCACAGCCCACCAACCAGAGCGGCGCGGCGGAGTTTACGGCCATCTCGGTTGCCTCGAACGGCGACCAATACGTTGGGGGCAACGCCTACGCCGCCACCGTACTGGCGGGCGTGAGCTTGCCCGCCGCGCCCGCTTACGCTGGCTCGCCCTTCGCCGACAGCGAAGACGGCACCGTACCGCGTCGCGGCTCGTGCGCCTTCGTGGGCAAGCGCAACAACGCGGGCACCTGGCAGTGGGTACGGCCCATTGGCAGCACCACCTGCGATGCCGTGGTGAGCAAGGTGGTGACCGTGAATCCGACTTCAACTTTCACCTACGTCACCGGCTCGCTGCGCGGGTCGTTCGCGTTCGGCGCCACGACGCTCAACTGCCCGACCGACTGGGGCGCTTTCATCGCGTGTCTCGACGAAAACGGCAACTGGCGCTGGGCCACGCAGGCCCATTTTGATGACATCGTCAGCACCACGAATACCCTCGGCCTGGAGCTGACGGTCGGGTTGCGGCAAGTGGGTGCTTCAATCCTGACCGACGTGTACGCCGTCGGCTCGTTCAACGGGCGGGCCCTCTTCGGCAACGGCTTCGCCAATCTCACCACACCGTACCGGCACCGCAACACCTTCGTGGCGAAGCTCGACGGCGCTACCGGCGCGTGGCAGTGGGTCCGGCAGGCGGGCAGCACGGTTGGGCCGATCTCGCCGGGCGGAACGCCCTCTTCGACGTGCGACCCGGCGGGCGCCGGCCTCGACGCGGCCGGCAACCTCTACCTGGCCGCCAACTACTTCAACTCCTATGGCAGCACGGTCCAGGGCAATCTGGATGCGCAGGGTCGTGCCGGTGCGCTGCGGTGGAGCAAACTGACCGAACTGGTGGTGGCGAAGCTGAGTCCGGCCGGTACGTGGCAGTGGGTGCGGGCCGATTCGACCAGCTACCAATACCCGATTTATCGTGGGTACGCCAACCGCCAGCTGTACACCAGCCTAGCCGCCGCGCCGGACGGCGGCGTGGTGGTGAGCGGCCGACCCGCCGACGGCACCAACACGGCTGGCGTCCCGGCGATTACGCTCAGTCCCTTCCCAACCATCTCCGGCTGGGCCTACTTTACCACCCGGATGAACGCAGCGACCGGCGCCCGCGAGTGGCTGACCCCGGAATCGGCCAATGACCTCACGATTGCCCCCAACGGCACCATCTGGCTGGCCCGCAACGTGAACACCCCGTTCACCTTCGGCGCGTTTGGCCGGCCGTTCACTCCCAGTGGCCCGGATGCCTTCTTCGGCACGCTCAACGCCGCCGGCCAGCCCCAGAACGGCCAGTTGCTCGGCGGCTCCGGCACCGAGGTCGTCAACGCCATCGCCGTTACGCCCCCAGGCACGGGTACGACCGACGCGCTGGTGGTCGGCTCGTTTCGGTCGGGCAACATCCCGTTCACCAGCCCGATGCTGGTCAACTCCATCGTGGGGGGCACCACGCCGCTGCCGTTCATCGCGCGCAGCACGGTAGCCGTGCCGGTCCTGACGGCGATCACGCCCACGCAAGGCCCCGTGGGGACGCTGCTGACGCTCACCGGCACCGACTTCTACAACGTCGAGCAGGTGCTCGTCGGTGGGGTGGCGGCGGTGTTCACCCGCATCAGCCCGACGCAGCTTACGGCCACCGTACCGGCCACGGTGCCCGCCGGCCTGGCGCAGGTGGCCGTCGTGACTGCTTCCGACCCCGGCACCCCGGTCCCGGTGTACTTCACGGTGCTGGCCGCGCCCGCCGGCATCACCTTCTCGCCGGGCTTCGGCGCCATCGGGACGCCAGTGACGCTGCGGGGCACGGGCTTCACGGGCGCTACGCTGGTGAAATTCGGCGGCACCACGACCACCAACTTCTCCATCATCTCCGACCAGGAAATCCGCGTGAACGTGCCGTCGATGGGCGTATCGCTGGTGAAGATTTCGGTGGTGAACCCAGCCGGCACAGGCATCAGCGCGGCCAACTTTGGGGTGGGTATCGCGCCCACCATCAGCAGTATTTCGCCGGCCACGGGCGCGGCGGGCACGTCGTTCAGCATCAGCGGCGCGGCGCTGGGCGGCGCCACGGGCGTGTACATCGGTACGACGCTGTGTGCGATTCTGACCAATACGGCCACCACCATCACCGCCACCGTGCCGAACGCGCTGGCGGGCGCCGTGCGCGTCAGCACGCCCTACGGCACGGCCAGTGGCGCCACGTTCTCGCCCACGGCGCCCGTGCCGACGATCAGCGGGTTCAGCCCCGGCAGCGGGCCGGCGGGTACGAGCGTCAACGTCAGCGGCACGAACCTGAACTGGGTGAGCCAGGCGACGGTGAACGGCCTGCCGGCCACCATCACGGCCCAGACCGCTACCTCGCTGACCCTCACCGTGCCCGACTGCACCACCGGCCGCATCCGGCTGACCGGCCCCGGCGGCACGGCCACATCGGCTACCGATTTCATCGTCCCGACCCCGCCCGCCCCCGCCTGGGCCTGGGCGCAGAAAACCACGGGCGCCCTGGCGTTTCAGTTGGCGAAAGGCGTGGCCGCTGACCTGCAAGGCAACACCTACGTGGTGGGCAATTTCAGCGGGCAAGCCGTCTTCGGCACCCACACGCTTGTATCGCAGGGCACGAGCGATGGCTTCGTGGCGAAGCAGGCGGCCAACGGCACCTGGGCGTGGGCCGCGCGCCTGGGCGGTTACGGCGACGACGCGGCGCAGGCCGTGGCCGTGCTGCCCGGCGGGCGCCTGGTGGTGGTCGGTTCGTTTGAGCAGACCCTGACCGTCGGGACCACCACCGTCACGAGCGCGGGGGAAAGCGACGCGTTCGCCGCATTCCTGAACGCCGACGGCAGTGGCCGCACGGTGTACCGGGGCGGCTCGGCGCGCTACGATATCGCCACTGCCGTGTGCGCGCAACCCAACGGCACCGTGTGGGTGGCCGGCGACGGCGCCACCAACGGCGGGTCGGGCACGGCCGTGGCGTTCGGGCCGGCCGCGTACGCGCTGCGCGGGGCCGGCAGCGCGTTCGTGGCGCGCCTGACCGAAGGGACGGGTTTCGCGGGCGTGGCGTCGGTGCTGGCCTTCGACGGGTTGAGCAGCGTCCACGCGGCCGCCGTAGCCGTAAGCCCCGGTGGCACCCTGGCCCTGGCCGGGCGATACGCCAACAGGATGGCGCTGGGCAGTTCACCAACCTTTAGTTACGCCGCCAGCGGGTCCGATGCCTTCGTGGCCGTCACCGCCGTGACGGCGCCCACCGGCTACTGGGATCGGGTACTGACGGCGGTCAGCAGCAACGACGATCAGGCCACCGGCCTCGCCTTCACCGGCGAAGATCTGTGCGTGGCGGGCGAGTTTCGGGGGGACCTCCTCACGCCGTTCGGCACGGTGCTGCTGAGCGCCGCCACCACCGACGGCTACCTGCTGCGCTATCCCGCCTCGCCGCTCAACGGGCTGACCCTGCCCACCACCGCCATCCGCTTCGGCGGCCCCGGCACCGAACGGGTAAATGCCCTGGCACTCGATGCCAGCGGAAACGCGACCGTGACCGGCTCCTACGAAGGCAGCATCGCCTTCGGCCCCACCGCGCTGACGGCCGCCACCGGCACCGGCACCGCCCGCGATCTGTACGTGGCGCGTCTGAGCGCCACCAACCAGTGGAGCTGGGCTACCTCGGCGGGGACGGCCGGCCAATTCGACGAAGGCCGTGCCCTCACGCTCGACGCGGCCGGCAACGTGGTGCTGGCTGCCACCGTGACGGGCAGTCAGCCGGCCACCTTCGGCGCGCTGCCCGCCCTTTCGACCCCCACGGGCTTCGTCACGGCCAAGCTCGGCACGGCCACCGTACCCGCGCCCACCATCAGCATCCTGACGCCCACCAGCGGCCCGCGCGGCACGGTAGTGACGGTGACGGGCACGAACCTCGCCTCCGTGAACGATATCGAATTCGTCGGGGGGCCGGATTACGTGAACTACGCGGACATTTCGGCCATCTCGAATACGGCCCTGACGTTTGCCGTGCCGGCGGGCGCCACCACCGGCGCCATCCGGGTGACGACGGCCGGCGGCGTGGCCCAAACGCCCGGCGCCTTCACCGTGACCGGGCCGACGAACCTCGTCTTCTCGCCCGCCACCGGCCTGCCGGGGACGCTGGTGACGATTCTGGGCGTCGGCTTCGCCAACGTCACGGCCGTGCGCTTCGGCGGCGTGGCGTTGCCGGCGGCGAACTACACCGTCGTATCGTCCTCGACCATCCGCGCGTACGTGGACTTCGCTTCGCTGACCGGGCCGATTTCGGTACAGACCGTCGTGGGCACGGGCACGTCGGCGGGCACCTTCACCGTGATTCCGGGGCCGACGATTTCGGCCATCTCGCCCCTCAGTGGGCCGGTGGGAACGGTGGTGACGATCACCGGCGCCAATTTCAGCAACGTGACGCGGGTGCGGCTCGGGGCCGAAGACGTGGATAGCTACACGGTCGTTTCGCCGACGACGATTACCGCCGTGGTGCCCGACAGCATCGCCAGCGGGCCGTTCAGCGTGGAAGCCGGCGGCTCGGTCACGGCCTCGTTCGGCACCACTTTCACCGTCACGCAGCCCGTGCCGACCATCAGCAGCTTCACGCCCCCGAGCGGGCCCATCGGCACCACCGTCACCATCACGGGCATCGGCTTTGCGCTGGCGAGCGGCGTAAGTTTCAACAACATTCCGTGCCCGGCCGGAAGCTGGACCGTGCAAAGCGCGACCACGATTCTGGCGAGCGTGCCGGCTACGGCCACCACCGGCCTCGTCCGCGTGACGACCCCCGGCGGCGTGGCGGTGAGCAGCACCAATTTCACCGTGACATCGCCGCCCGCGCCACCCACGCTCACGGGCTTCACGCCCGGCAGCGGCCCGGTGGGCACCAGCGTCACCCTGACGGGCACCAACCTCGACGGGGTCACCGGCGTGACCTTCAACGGCACCGCCGCCACGATTCAGACCTTCAACCCCACCCAACTGACCGTCACGGTACCGGCCGGCGCTACCACCGGCGCCATCGCCGTGACGACGCCTGGCGGCTCGGCCACCGCGCCCGGCTCGTTCAGCGTGACCGCGCCCGCCGCCAGCGGCTGGCCCACGAGCGTGACCAGCAGCGGCAACTCCCAGGCGAAAGCGACGGTGACCGATGCGGCTGGTAACGTCTATGTGGCCGGCTTTTTCAGCGGCACGGCTTCGTTCGGCGGCCTGAGCGTGACGAGTGCCTCGGAGGCGGGGTTCGTGGTGAAGTACAATAGTGCCGGCGTGGGCCAGTGGGTGCGCGCCATCGGCGACATGGGGCAGGTGGAAATCTCCGGGCTGGACGTGGACGCCAACGGCAGCGTGTACATCGCCGGCACGTTCTACAACGCCATCACCTACCCGCAGGGCGCCGGCACGGCCACCCTCCCGAATCCCAACGGCACTACCCAGCGCGGCTTCGTCGGGCAGCTCGCCCCCAACGGCGTCATTCAGTTCCTGACCGGCTTCGGCGGCACCCAGCCCACCGAAGTGCGGGATCTGGTGGTGGACCTCAACGGCGTGGTGTACGTGGGCGGGCTGTTTCAGCAGGCGCTGCGCTTCGACCTCAACCCACAGCTCGTGCTGAACGGCTCCGGCCCGAGCGACGGCTTCGTGGTAGCCCTCAACACCGGCACCGGCCAGTGGGCGTGGGTCACGCGTTGCGGCGGCAGCGGCTCCGACGACTTCAAAGGCCTCGCCATCGACCTCACCAATCAGGCGCTCTACGCCTGCGGTACGTTCGAGGCGGGTTCGTTCGCCCTTAGCGGCGTACAGCAGCCGCTGACCAACCAGGGCGGCATCGACCTGTGGGTGGCCCGCCTGACCACCGGCGGCGTGGGCGTCTGGACGAAAGGCGGCGCCTCCAACAGCTCCGATTACGCCAACGACGTAGCCGTGGGCCCGAATGGTACGGTGTACGTGCTGACCACGGGCTTCGCGGCGGGTACGCTCGGCCCCAACACCGTCTCGACCCCCAACGGCTCCGCCTGGGTGGCCGTGGCACGCCTCTCGTCCGCCGGCGCTTGGCAAACCGGCGTGGCCGTGGCGGGTGGCGGCACCAGCGCAAGCTTCTTCAACTTCGTGGCCCCCAGCCGGCTGGCGGTAGCCGCCGACGGCGTCGCCACGCTCACGGGCTACGGCGCCGGCCAGGCGCTTTTCGGCGGCACGGCGCTCAATGGTCTGGCCAGCAACTACTACGCCCTCGCGGCGCGCACCACCGCCGCCGCCACCGGCTGGCAGTGGGCGCAGGCCCTCGGCGACGGCGACGCGGCGAATCAGTCGTACGGCACGGCCGTGGCGCTGGCGCCCACCGGCACCGATGCCTACGTGGCTGGCGTGTTCAGCGGCGCGCTGACCGTCAACGGCACCACGCTCACCACGGGCGGCTTCGTCAACAACGCCTACGTGGCGCGGGTCAGCGGCCCGGCCGGGCCACCCGCCGCGCCCACCGTTACGAACCTGTCGCCCAACTCGGGGCCGACGGGCACCAGCGTGACCTTCACCGGCACCAACCTGCTTGGTACCACGGCAGTCAGCTTCAACGGCGCGGCGGCTACGTTCAGCAGCGTGACGGCCACCAGTCTGACGGCCACCGTGCCGGCCGCCGCCACCAGCGGCCCGGTGAGCGTGACCACGCCCGGCGGCTCGGTGAGCGGACCGGCTTTTCTGGTGACGGCTTCCCAGCCGGTCATTAGCTCGTTCAACCCCACCAGTGGGCCGGCGGGCACCAGCGTGACCCTGAGCGGTCAACATCTGGGCCTGGCCACCGATGTGCGCTTCAACGGCGTGTCGGCCACCATTACCGGCAACACCGCCACGCTGCTAACCTGCACCGTGCCGGCGGGCGCCACCACGGGCACCATCGCCGTGACCACCACCGGCGGCACGGGCACCAGCGCCACGGCCTTCACCGTGACCGGCGCGGCGGTGAATACGCCCGTCATCACGGCCATCAGTCCGCTGCACGGACCGGAAGGGTCGCAGGTCACCATCAGCGGGCAGTACCTCACCACCGCCACGCAGGTGCGTTTCAACGGCCTGGCGACCAGCTTCTACGTGAGTGGCCCGAACCTCGTGGCGCAGGTGCCGGTAGGCGCCACGTCAGGCACCATCGCCGTGACCACGCCCGTGGACGACGCCGGTTCGCCGCAGCCGTTCGAGCTGGACCTGCTGGTGCTGAGCGACGCCACGGTGAGCTTCGGCCTGTATTATGACGTCACCGTGGCGCCCGGCGCCACCCTCACGCTGGGCGGCGCGGCGCTCGGCGTCAGCCACGCGATGCTGGTGCGGAACCGGGGCGCCGTGGACTTCGCCGGCGCCGTCGTCATCGGCAACGGCACGTTCACTTCGGAAGCCAACACCACGCTCACGCTCTATCAGCCGGAAGGCTTGACGCTGGCGCCCGCCACCCAGGGCGATGTGCAACTGACCGGCGCCCGCTCGTTCGCTGCGGATGCCGATTACGTGTATGCCGGCGGCGCCCAGCAAACCGGCGCCGCGCTGCCCGCCACTGTTCGGAATCTGACCCTCAGCGGCGGCAACCTGACGCTGACCAACCCACTCGCCGTGCGGCAAGTGCTGCGCCTGAGCGGCGCGGGCAACCTACTGACCAATAGCCGAATGCTGACACTTCGGAGCGACGCCACCGCCACGGCGATGCTGGTCAACGGCGGCGCGGGCCGCGTCATCGGCACGGCTACCGTCGAGCGGTACATCACCCCCGACGTAGCGCCCGGCCTCGGCTACCGCCACTTCAGCAGCCCCACCACGGCCTCGGCCGTCAGCGACCTGGCGGCGCCCGGCTTCACGCCCCTGGTGAACCCCACCTACAATGCGCTGCCTTATGTGGCGCCCCCGACGGCGCAGTTCCCGAACGTGTTCGGCTTCGACGAAACGCGCGGCGGCACCACGCCCGCCTACCAGGACTTCGCCACGGGCTGGGTTTCGCCCGCCACGCTCGGCACCGTGCTGACGCCCGGCCGGGGCTTTTCCGTGCTGCTGACGAGCACCGTGAAACCCGACTTCACCGGCACCCTGAACCAAAACGACCTGACGCTGACCGGCCTGACCCGTACCGGCACCGGTACCGGCAACAACGACAAAAGCGGCTGGCACCTGCTCGGCAACTCCTTCGCCGCGCCCCTGAACTGGGACCTCGTGCCCGTGCCCACCGGCCTGAGCGCATCGATTTCGGTGTTCAAAACCCAGGGCGGCAACAACGGCGTCTTTCTGACCCGCGCCAACGGCGTCGGCTCCCTGCCCGATGGGCTGATTCCGGCCGCGCAGGGCTTTTTTACCCGCGTCACCGGCACCGGCCCCGTGGACCTGACGCTGCCCTCGGCGGCGCGGGCCACCACCTACGTCAACCCGGCGCATTACCGCGCCGCGCCGTCGGCCACCGATACCCGGCCATTGATCAGCCTGACGCTGAACCACGTGGGCGCCCCCGACACCCAACGCGACGAGGCATTCGTGTATTTTCAAACGGGCGCTACGGCCGGTTCCGACAATGCCTTCGACGGCGCCAAGCCCGGCCACAACACCGGCGCCGTGCCCACGCTCGCGAGTCTAACCAACACCCACGAGGAGCTGGCCGTAAATGGCCTCAGCCCCGCCGACCTGACCACGGGCACCACCGTGCCGCTGCTGGCCGTCGCCCCGGCAGCGGGCAATTACACCCTCAAAGTCAGCCAGCTCCGAAACTTTGACAACCAGCCGCTGACGCTGGTGGACGCCCTGACCGGCACCCGCTACAACCTGCGCACCCAGCCCGCACTGACATTCCGGGCCGACCAGCCGGGCGAAATCCGGGGCCGTTTCCGCCTCGAATTCGGCCAGCGGGTGCTGGGCAGCGAAACCGATATCCGGACGGCAGCAGCCCCGCTGCAAGTCTGGCCAAACCCAGCCCGCGCCACGCAAACGGTGCAGGTCAGCGGCCTGCCGGGGAACACGGCGCTGCAACTGCTCGATGCTACGGGCCGCGTCGTCAGAACCAATAACGAGCAACCAGCAAACAACAACTTGATCATCAAGGGTCTGGCGCCGGGCGTGTACGTGCTGCGCGCGGGCGCGCTGACCCAGCGGCTGGTGGTGGAGTGACGGTGAATCGTGCGGCGGCGGCGGCGCACCCCCAGAAAAGCCCCTTACCCTTTTCAGTAAAGGATAAGGGGCTTTTTGACGGTTGCGAACGGCAGTACGGCAGCGCTTCCCCACCGGGGCGGGACTATTTTTGTCGGGCTATCTTTTCCGCCCCCGCCCGTGTCCACTTTCTTCGACCTCGCCGCCCGCCACCTGCTGACCACGCTGCCGCCCGACGCGCTGGCCGAACAACTGCTGCTGGTACCCACCCGCCGGGCCGTGGTGTACCTGCAAGCCGCACTACGGGCCGCGCTGCCGGCGGGCCAAATCCTGCGCGCGCCACGCATCCTGCCCCTGGAAGACTACGTGGCCGAACTCGCCGACGCCACTTGCTGCACCGACGACGAGCTGGCGCTCCAGCTCCGCCTCTTCGACACCCTCAAGCGCCACCTGCCGAACCTGGCCTTCGACGATTTCGCCGGCTGGGGACCGTTGTTGCTGCGCGACTTCTCGCTGATCGATCAGGAGCTGGCCGACCCGCATCAGGTCTTCGCCTACCTGGCCGACGCCCGCGCCCTCGAACGCTGGCAACTGGCCGATGAGGCCCTCGGCACGGAAGCTTCGGCCGCCCGGCGCTACCTGCGCTTCTGGCGCGAGCTGGAACCGGTGTACCACGAGTTTCGCCAGGAGCTGGCCCGCGCCGGGCTGGCCTACGCCGGAATGGCTTACCGCGCGGCCGTGGAAGCGGTGCAGGAACGCCTCGCCGACGACCCCGCCTCGGTACCCCACCACTGGTTTCTGGGCCTGGGACGCCTGTCGGCCGCCGAGCGCGAGCTGATTCGGCTGCTGCGGAAAGCCGGCAAGGCCGAAGTCCGCTTCGACGCCGACGACTTCTACCTCCACGACTCACCGAGCCGCGCTGGCCGGCTTTTCACCGGTCCGGGCGCCCCCGCGCTGCCCCGCGCCGCCCTCGGTTTCGGCCCCGATGAGGATGCTTCAGCGGGTGGCGCCCCCCCCGACGGCCCCACCAACGCGCTGCTTACCCGGCCGCGCGCGGTGCGGGCGCTGGCCGTGGCGAACCCCTCGGTGCAGGGCCGCGTAGCGGGCCAGCTCGTGGCCGACGCCCTGCAAGCCAACCCGCAAGCCACCATCGCGGTGGTGCTGCCCGACGAAACGCTCCTGCTGCCGGTACTGTACGGACTGCCCGAAACGGTCCGGGAGTTCAACGTGACGATGGGTCTGAGCTTCCAGGCCACGCCGCTCTACAGCCTCCTCGACCTGCTCTTCGAGGTACAGCTTGGGGGGGGGGGCGAATTACGAATTACGAATTACGAATTACAAAAGAACGGCAATGGGAATAGCGCCTCAACACCCAACCCCCAACCCCCAACCCCCAACCCCCAATACCTAATACCCAACACCCAACACCCAATACCCAATACCCAACACTCAACACCCAACACCCAATACCCAACCCCCAACAACCAACAACCAAAAACCAACAACCAAAAACCAAAAACGACCTACCACCACCAAACCGTCGTGCGCCTGCTGGGCCACCCGTTGCTGCGGGCTTACGAGCGGTGGCTGAATACGCAGTCCGACCAACCGCGCGACCTGTTCGCCGGCATCGCCCAGCGCATCACGGCCACGAACGCCGTGCTGGTCAGTCCGACGCAACTCGACGCCTGGGGCCACCACCACCCGCTGCTGCAGGCGCTTTTTGCGCCCTGGGGCGACGCTTCCGGCGCCGTGGCTTCGCTGGAAATGCTGCACGACGCCCTGCGCGCCGTGTACGCCCCGCAGCCCGCCGCGATGGAGGGCGAATACCTGCTGGCGTTTCACCAACTGATCCGGCATCTGGCGCGCGCGTTTGCGGACCGCGCCGAACAGCCGTCGGTGCGCGCGTTCCGGTTATTTCTGAACACCCAGTTGCGGGCGCGGCGCCTGCCGTTCGAGGGGCACCCCATTGCGCAGGTGCAGGTGATGGGCTGGCTCGAAACCCGCGCCCTAGACTTCGACCACGTCATCATCCTGTCCTGCAACGAAGGTCAGTTACCGGCCGCCAAAAAGCACGAGTCGCTGCTGCCGCACGACCTGCTGACGGAGTTCAACCTGCCCGGCTACCCGGAGCGCGAGGCCGACACGGCGCACCAGTTCTGGCGCCTGTTGCAGCGCGCCGCGCGCGTCGATCTGCTCTACGCGCTGCCCAACGGCGAGGGCGTCCGGGTGGGTGAGCCGAGCCGCTTTCTGCTCCAGCTCGAACACGACCTGGTGCCGCGCACGGGCGGGCGAACTACCTGGCGGCGGCAGACGGTCCACCTGCCCAGTCCGGAACGCGCGCCGGACGCCGTGCTCGAAAAAACCCCTGACGTGCTGGCGGCGCTGCGCGAATCGCTCACGAACGGGCTGTCGCCGTCGGCGCTCAACGACTACCTGCGCTGCTCGCTCAAGTTCTACTACAAGCGCGTCGGGCGCCTCCAGGCGACGGAGGAGGTCGAGGAAGACCTCGGCGCCAACCACCTCGGCGAGGCCGTTCACCAGGTGCTGCAATGGCTGATGACACCGTTCACGGACCCGCGCGAACCTCGGCCCATCACCCCGGACGTAGTGGCGACGTGGCCCGCGCAGGTCGATGCCCTGCTGACGCGCGCCTTCGCCGAAGCCGCCGCCCAGTCGGCGGCCCTGAAACGCGAAACGACCGCCGAAGCCCGGCAGGCGCCGCCCGACGAGGGAATGAACCACCTGCTGCGCCACGTGGCCCGGCAGCAACTGCTGCGTTATCTCGAACACTTACAGGTGGAAGTGGCCACCGAACCGCTCTTCGTGCTGGCGCTGGAAACACCACGCGAAGGCACCTTTTTCGTGGACGTGCCCGGCTTGCCCGAAAAACTACCCGTGCGCCTGACCGGCAAGGTGGACCGCATCGACCGCCTGCCCGGCAACGCCATCCGGATCGTGGACTACAAAACCGGCAAGGTCGAGGCGCGCGACCTGAAACTGGCCGGCAGCCAGAAACAACCGCCGCCACCCGCCGAAACGCTTCAGAAACTTCTGACCGACGACGGCCCCGGCGCCGAAAAGGTCCGCCAGCTCTGGTTCTACCAACTGATGCAGCAGCAGCGCGATGCAACGCTGAACCAGCCGGAACGCGTCGTGCAAACGGCCATCGTCTCACTCCGCAACCTCGGCGGCGCTTACCTCAGCGCGCCACTCGACTTCCTGGCTGAGGCCAAAGCCCTGCCCCCGCGCGAAGCCAGCGAAGCGGCGTTTGGCGACCTCATCCGCCGCCTCCTCGATGACACCGAACCCCTGCGCCGCACCGACAACCTCGACCACTGCACCCGCTGCGATTTCCGCCGGGTGTGCGCCCGCTGAGTCGTTTGCTACTCCTTCAGCAGGTTGTTCTGGTTGAAATTATCGGCCTGAACCCGCGCCTGCGTTTTCCGCGCCGCGCGCCGGCCAGCCGAGTTGCGGGCCTGGGTCGTGAAATCGTCCACCATCTCGACGTGGCCCAGCCCATCGCGGCCCATCATTTTCGCTTGCCGGGGCGGCGCCAGCGCCTGCGCCGCGGTATGAGCGGCCCGCTGCTGCTGGGTCATCAGGTCGCGCCCACGGGAGCTATCGCAGCCCGTCAGCAGCAAGGCGGCCGAAAGCAGGCCGGAGCCGAACAGAAAGCGGGGCGTCAGGTGCAGGATTGGGTTCATCCGAGGAAGTTGAAAGCAGGAAGAAGCATCGGCTGGCGTACGGCATTTCGACCGAGCGCCGAAGCAAGGCCGGGCACTGCGCGGCTACGCGCCAGTACGACCAACTGCCGACGCGCGTTGTAACGCACCCGGCTTCACCGGCTTATATTGGCTTTTCAAACCCGTCTTTCGCACCGCTGCCCGGTCTTCCTGCCCTTCCTGATGCGCATCACCCTGCTCTCCGACACCCACGGCACGCTGCCGGCCGATGGCTACGCCCGCCACCTCGACTGGGCGGATGAGATCTGGCACGCCGGCGATTTCGGCCCACTCGTCGCCGATGCCCTCGATGCCTTCGGCAAGCCCGTGCGCGGTGTTTGGGGCAATATCGACGAAGCCCCGCTGCGGCATCGGCACCCGAAAATCAATGCCTTCGAAGCCGGCGGCGTGCCCGTCTGGATGACGCATATCGGTGGCTACCCCGGCCGGTACGCGCCGGGCATCCGGGCGGCGCTGCTGGCGGCGGCGCAGACGGCACGGCGCCCGGCCGGTTCGCCGCTGCTCTTTATTTGCGGGCACTCGCACATCCTGAAAGTGGTGCCCGACCCCACCCTGGGCCTGCTGCACCTGAACCCCGGCGCGGCTGGGCGCCACGGCTTTCACGTGGTCCGGACGCTGCTGCGGTTTCAGCTGAACGACGGCCAAATCAGCGCGTTGCAGGCCGTGGAGTTGGGAAAACGGGCGTGATACACGAGGAGCTGGCGCCGCCGCGTTGCCCTGACGCAGATAACAAGCAGGCGAGACGCCTGCGCATACCCAACACGGGCAGGACGCTCGCGTTGCTGTGTCCGCCGCGGGGCGAAGCCCCTGGCTACAAACAAAAAACGCGGCCCCGCCGACGTATCGTCAGCGGAGCCGCGCCTCCCTTTTTCTCTCCTTATGCTTATGTTGATACTCCCCTACTAAACGGGTAGTGCGGAACGCCCGTACGGACGAACTTGCACGGCCGACAGCTTCCGGGGAAAAACTACCGAAAAGCGGTCGGGAATACTTTCTAGGCCGAAACGGCCGTGGTGCTGTACTTGGCTTTCAGCGCCTCCATATCCACGTTCTTGATGACGGGCTTGAAGAGCAACTGTTTGATGACGCGGCCTTTGTTTACTTGGCGCGCGAGGTTTTTGCGATCTTTACGCTTGAGGCGGGTAACGGTCATCGTGCGGGGGCCAGTAAAAACGAGCGACTGGCGGCGAAGCCTCCGGTGAACGGGGGCGGTTCTGTATTTGGGACCGCAAAAGTACGCCCCCGGCCGGAAAGGTGCAACCGGGAGCCGGATATTTTTCTACTTGGCGCCGGCTAGGCCGCGCGGCGTAACCCGTTGCCTAGCCGTCCGGGGGCGGGCCGCTACCTTGCGCTCCCCGCGCGGGCCGCACCAGCGGCAGCGGGTCTTGCCATGCTGCGCGCCTGGAAAACGCCCTTTCACCTCGACCCGGCGGCGACTGAAACGCGGCATCAGCAGATTGCCGACCGGCTGACGGCCGACATCCTCGCCGGGCGCCTGCTGCCCGGCGAGGCCCTGCCCGGCTCGCGCGAACTGGCCCGGCAACTGCGCGTGAACCGCAAAACCGTGGCCCTGGCCTACGCCGACCTGCTGGCTCAGGGCTGGCTAGAAGCCCGACCGGCGCGCGGCACCTTCGTGGCGAACCGGTTGCCGGTGCCCGCGCCCATCGGGTTCACAACCGAAAACCTGGAACCGCCCGGCAATGCGCCCGGCTTCAGCTGGCACGACCCCACGGCGCCGGACTGGTTCCCGCCGCCATCGCCTGTTGGTACGCTGACGTTCACCGACGGCACCCCCGACGGCCGCCTGGCCCCCGCCGCGGCCCTGGCCACGGCGTACCGCCGGGTCTTGCTGGCGCGCGGGCGGCGCAACCAGCTCGGCTACGACAGCCCGGCCGGGTTTCAGCCTCTGCGCGCGGCGCTTTCGGCGATGCTCAACCACGACCGGGGCCTGCACACGACGCCCGAAACGATCTGCCTGACGCGCGGCACCCAAATGGCGCTCTACCTGACGGCCCGCCTGCTGCTGCGCCCCGGCGACGTGGTGGCCGTCGAAAACCCCGGCTACCCACCCGCCTGGCACACGTTCCGGCTGCTGGGCGCCGAACCCGTGGCGGTGCCGGTAGATACGGATGGGCTGGATGTGCACGCCCTCGACGCCCTGTGTGCCGCGCGGCCAGTGCGGGCGCTCTACCTCACGCCGCATCACCAGTTTCCGACGACGGCCACGCTGCCGCCTGCCCGCCGCCGCGCCCTGCTCGCCGTGGCTGCCCGTCACGGGCTGGCCGTCATCGAAGACGATTACGACCACGAGTTTCACTACGCCCACCAGCCGCTGCTGCCGCTGGCCAGTGCCGATACGGCGGGGCTGGTGATCTACCTGGGTTCGCTCTCGAAACTGCTGGCCCCGGCGCTGCGCATCGGCTACGTGACCGGGCCGCCCGCGTTCGTGGCGGCGCTGGCCCGGCTCCGAAGCCTGATCGACCATCAGGGCGACACGGTACTGGAGCAGGCGCTGACCGAACTCATCGGCGAGGGCGAACTGAAGCGCCACACCCGCCGCGCGCACGCCGAATACCAAGTGCGCCGCGATGCCCTGGCCGACCAGCTTCACCAGCATTTGGGCGATTTCGTGGACTTCCGCCTGCCCGAAGGTGGGCTGGCAATCTGGGCCACCTTCCGGGCGCCCCTCGACCTGGACCGCGTGGCCCGGCACCTGGCCACGCGGCAGGTCGGCATCACGCCGGGCAGCAGGTATTTTCTGGAAACGCCTGCCGCGGACGCGCTACGGCTGGGCTTTGCCGCCCTCACCCCGGCCGAAATCGGGCGGGGCATAGCCGAGTTGGGGCGGGCAGTCCGGGCAGTTGGGACGCCGTAAGCCATAGGCACTGCCCGCTACCCGGCGCTTCCTGGCTTTTACGCCACGGCGTGTTCCGGGCAGTCGATGCGCAGCTGCGGACCTTCCAGCGGGAGGTTCAGCAGGTGGCAGAAATGCCCGCCGGCCGGCTGCCGGCCGGGCAGTTGGGCGTAATGACGGCACGAAAAGCAGAGCCGCTGCAACGGAATCACGCCCGCGCGCTGCAACTGATGCAGCACCGTGAGCAGGCTCCCGTACAACCCCTGCCGCTGCCGGACGGGCAGGCTGCTGACCGGCCCCTGGAGCGGCGCGGCAAACTGCCCAGCCCGCTCGGCCAATTGGGCGCCGGCCGGGGTGAGGCGCAGGTGGTGGCTGCGAAGGTCCACGGGTTCGGCGTGGCGGCTGACGAAACCCTTCTGTTCGAGCGACTTCACGGCATCACTGACCGTGCCGCGACTCACGCCGCACTCCCGCGCCAGGTAGCTGACGGTGCTCTGGCCGGGCGGATGAAACCGCAGAAACACCACCAACTGTAACTGCAACGGGCTCAGCCCCAACGGCGCGGCTTCCTGCCATTGCAGGTACCGAAACACCCCGGCCAGGCGCTCCAGCGCAACCACGATCTTGGCATCGAGGTCGGGCGGCTCGTTCTGGCGGGCGGGGTCGAAGGGGCTGCCGGCGGGCGCGGGCGCGGCGGGGTTGGGCATCAGCAGTCGCAGGAAAAGTCGTAGTGGGCGCGGAAAGGCGGCGCAAAGGTGTCGTCGAGCTGCACGATGCGGTCGAGGCGGACGCGCTCGCCGGTGCCCAGCAGCAGGTACTCGGCCAGCCCCTCGGCGGTGCGCTCGCTGAACAGATCTTTGAGCATCGTGCTGACGGTCAGCAGCTCGCGCCACTCGGTCAGGTAGCGCAGGCGCGTGTAGGTGCGCTGCGTGATGGCAGCTTCGAGGCGGTCGTGAAAGCCGCAGTCGATGGGTTGATAGGGAGGCATTGGCAGGAAAAGCGTTGGATATTGGGTTAGCCGTCAGGGCAGTCAAAGCCCCGATCAGGCGACTTTGCCGTCGCCTGATCAGGGCTTTTAGGACCCAGCAGCAACGGGCGCCCTACTGGCAGCCGCTCATTTCGATGATGTGGTAGCCCTGGCGGTCGAGGTCGGCCTGCACCAGCGGCGTGGCCTGTTCGAGGTGGCAAAGGCGGCACTCCTCGGCCGTCAGCGGTTGCCCTTCCTGGCCTTTGGTGTGCAGGTAAGCGTGGCCGTAGCCGTGGATGGTGGCCAGGTTGGTGAGGGTGGCGGGCACCAGGATGTCGAAGTGCATCACCGTGCCGTCCTTGCGGCGAACGTAGGTGTCATAAACAGCAACGGGCATTGGATCAGGGGAAATGGGGAGTTTGAAAAAAAGGAAAACGCACGGCGGCGCCGTTAAAACTGCCCCTCCTTTACGTAGGGCAGCGCCCAGAGCGTGGCCGTCAGGGTGACGGCCTTGAACCAGGCGGCGTGCATCGCTTCCACTTCGGCGGCGGGCAGGTAGCCCTGCTCCAGGAAGGGCTTGATGGTGGCCGTCAGGGGCACGATGAAGGCCGTCAGGTAGCGCAGGTGAATCAGCGGCTCGGCGGTGGCGCCGTCGGTCTGGTTCTTTTTGGCGGCGGTGTGGCGCAGGCCGATTTCGTGCTGGTAATCGAGCCACTGCTGGTCGTAGGGGCGGGTGCAGAGGTCCACGATCCACTGCCCGAACCGCGCCCGGACGCGCGCCAGGTAGTCCGCATCGGGCTGCTGATTGAAGGAAAAGTACCGCAGCAGGTGCGGGTGGGCGCCCACGAAACCGTACCAAACATCGAGAATCGCGTCCGTCTGCGGGGCCAGCACCCGCCCGGCCAGCCGGAGGGCGCGTTCGTCGTCGGCGCCGAAAAGGACCGTCTGCTTGAGCAGGTCCAGTTCCGCCATCGTGATCGGGGAACGGCTCACCTGTCCGTAGGTGTAGCCGGGGATGGAAGGGTTTTCCATTTGCGTTGGGGGGGGGTAAAAATGTGGCAGCGTCCGTCCGCCCCAGTGGCGAATCGACGGGGCAAAAGTAGTTGGCATTCCTAACCGTTTCACCCTTTTGACCGACTGGCCCCACCGGTAAAAAAAAACCGGTCCCCGCGTCCCGCTGCCCCGCCGCCGGTGGTTTGGGCGCCGGGGCGAACTTTGCGCAACCGGGCACGGCCCGTGCCCTTCCACCGGCCTCTTTTTTCTTCCCCGTCATATGCCTCCCCGCACCCTGGGCCGGACGGCCGCCGCCGCCAAGCCAGCCGCCAAACCCGCCAAAGAACCGAAGGCGCCCAAAGCCCCTGCCAAGCCCGGCACCCTGCCCAAAGAGTTCGAAGCGGCGCTGCAAGCCACGGAGGCCGAGGAGCTGCGCGCTTATCTGCGCGACCTGGCCAAGCGGCAGCGCCCGATCCGGGCCGACTTCCTGCTCTTCCGCACGGCCGCCGCCGGGGCCGCCGACCGCTCGACGTATATCGAGGCCATCAAGCTGGCGCTCAAGCAGCCGCCGAAGGCGAAGGCACGCACGTCGTACTACTATTCGGAGCGGCTGACGCCCGGCGCCAAGCGGCTGAAACGGTTCGAGGAAATCGCCAAGGACCTGCTGCGCACGGCCCGCAACTACCTGACCGACCGCTCCGACCTGCCCGCCGCCCGCGCCATTGCGCTGGCCGTACTGGAAGTGGAGCTGACCGAGATCGAAGCCGATCTGGTGCGCCTGGAGCGCCCCACGGCGGAAACCGACGCCCTGCGGCTACTGCGCGACCTGCACCACGCGCTGCCCGTCGGCGAGGCCCGCGAACGCCTGTTCGCGGAGCTGCTGCCGCTGGCCCAGGGGCGGGCCAGTCACGGCCTGACCCCCGGCCTGCTGGCCACCGCGCACCACTGCGCCGCCGGCCGCCCCGACCACCTGCGCGCCCTGCTGACCACCCTCGAACCGCTGCTGCGGGTGCTGCCGAAGGTATCGAGCCAGCCGGTGCGCAAGCCGGGCGTGTTCTTCTTTGCCAGGATGGAAGACCTGCTGCTGGACACGCACGTCGAGCAAATGGCCGCGCTTCAGGCCACTGTGCTCGCCGAGCTGAGCCGCCCCGACGAGGCCTTAGCCGTGCTGGCGGCCTACCGCTGGCGCCCCGACCTGCGCACCCGCTACGCCGAGGCCTTGGTGCAGCAGCAGCGCTTCGCCGACGCCACGGCGGTGCTGGAAGAAGGGATGACTTCCCTCAACCTGCCGGCCCACAGCACCCACCATCCGTGGCCCAAGCTGCTGCTGCGCATCAGCCAGCAGATCGGCGGGCCGGACTACCTGCGGCAGCTGGCCCGGCAGCAACTGCACGATTCGCGCGGCCAGAACCTGGATGCCTATAACCAACTGCGCGCTTCCTACCCGCCCGCCGAATGGGCCGACGCCCGGCAAAAGGAGCTGGAGGCTACCGTGCCGCCCTACGCCCAGCCCCAGGTGGACCTGCGCTGGGCCGCCGCCGACGGCGACGCCGACCGGGTGCTGGCGCTGCTGATGCAGCTGCCGATCCTGCCGCTGCTGCCCGATTTCGAGGACCTGCTGCTGCCCCGCCACGCCGAGGGGCTGATCCGCCGCTACGCCGAGCTGCTGCCGGAGTACGTGGCCACCAACACCAACCGCCGCGAGCTGGTCCCTGCCCTAGCCGCAATGGGCCGAATGGCCGCCCTGCCCGCCGGCAAGGCCCCGATGCAGGCCGTGGCGACGGCCCTGCGCACCCGGTTTCCGGGCCGCCGAATGCTGGGCGAACTACTGACGCTCAACGGGTTTTGAAGGCAACCTACGCCGGCGCCGGGGTTGGCGGCGGCGCGTAGCGCGCGCGACGGCAGCGCCCTCCCCCCGCCTGCCGAAGTCAAATCCAAATCAGGCAAGCTCGCTTGATTTCGTCTTTCCTGCTTTTCTTTACTCCCGGTCGCGCCGGAAGGTCCGGCGCGGGCCGATTTTTCCCCTTTATTCCCTCTTTATTTTCCCGATGGTCAAGTACGTATTGGTCGAACGCGGCAACCCCGGCAACCGCGCGGCCCCCAAGAAATGGTACGCCCAGCACAAGAGCAGCGGCGAAATGACGTTGCGCCAACTGGCGAAAGACCTCAGCAACGGCTCGACGGTGAATATGCCCGACGTGATGGCCGTCCTCGAAAGCCTGCTTCAGCGCCTGCCGGAACTCCTGAGCCAGGGGATGATCGTGCGCTTGGGGGATTTCGGCTCGTTCAGCGGCTCCCTCAACAGTGCTGGGGCCGCCACGAAAGAGGAGTTTAACGCCGGTGCCGACATCACCGGGTTCAACGTCAAATTCCGCCCCGGCAAAGAGCTAACGAAAGCCACTGCCCAGGTCGATTATCAGCGGGTGGCCGTTGAGCCGGTGCCCTAGCCCGACACCCTTCCCAAAAAGCCTAGGCCCTTTTGCCCAAAAGCCTAGGCCCTTTTACCCAAAAGCCTAGGCCCTTTTTGAAAAAGGGCCTAGGCTTTTTTATGGGTCGTTGCGGAGGTGGTCTACAACGGTTCCCCCACATCGTCCGCCGACGCCGTGCGGCCAGCGGCCGGCGCGCTACTGATAGTCCTTCTCGCGCAGCTTGTTTTGCACGTATCCCGGCCGCGGCTGGCGGTTATCATAGCTGGCATCATTGGTAGGGTTTAGGGTTCAGGGTTTAGGCCTTGCACCCCCTAAATCCTAAACCCCAGATACTAAACCCCAGACCCCAAACCCTACCCCCGCACCACCCCGATATGCAGCTCCGTGAGCTGCGCCGGAGCCAGCGGCGAGGGCGAATCGATCATCACGTCGCGGCCCGCGTTGTTTTTGGGGAAGGCGATGAAGTCGCGGATCGAGTCGGCGCCGCCGAGCAGCGAGCAGAGGCGGTCGAAGCCGAACGCGATGCCGCCGTGGGGCGGGGCGCCGAACTCGAAGGCGTCGAGCAGGAAGCCGAACTGGGCCTTCGCTTCTTCTTCGGAGAAGCCCAGCAGCGTGAACATCCGGCTCTGCACGAGGCGGTCGTGAATCCGGATCGAGCCGCCGCCGATCTCTACGCCGTTCAGCACTAAGTCGTAGGCATTGGCGCGCACCAGGCCGGGGTTGGAGTCGAGCAGGCCCTCGTCCTCCGGCTTGGGCGAGGTAAAGGGGTGGTGCATCGCGAAGTAGCGGCCCTCCTCCTCGTTGTATTCGAGGAGCGGAAAGTCGAGCACCCAGAGCGGCCGGAACACGTCCTTGTCGCGGAGGTTGAGCTGGGTGCCCATCAGCAGGCGCAGCTCGTTGAGGGCCTTGCGGGTTTTCTCAGCGGGGCCGGCCAGCAGCAGCAGCAGGTCGCCGGGCTGGGGCGCGGTGGGCGTCTGGTCGGCGAAGACGGCCGGCCACTGAGCCAAAAGCTCAGGGCCGAAGAACTTATCGACCGATGATTTGACGCTGCCGTCGGCCTCGATGCGCGCGTACACCAGGCCGGTAGCGCCGATCTGGGGGCGTTTCACGAAGTCGGTCAGCGCATCGAGCTGCTTGCGGGTATAGGTCGCCGCGCCGGGCGCGCAGATCCCCACCACCAATTCGGCGCCGTCGAAGGGCGCGAAGCCGTGGCCGCGCACGGCGTCGGTGAGTTCGGCGAACTCCATCCCGAACCGGGTGTCGGGCTTGTCGGAACCGTAGCGGCGCATCGCCTCGTCGTAGGTCATCCGGGGGAAGGGGCCGGGGTCCTGGCCGCGAATGGTGCCCAGCAGGTGGCGGGCCAGGCCCTCGAAGGTGTTCAGGATGTCTTCCTGCTCCACGAAGCTCATCTCGCAGTCGATCTGGGTGAACTCCGGCTGGCGGTCGGCGCGCAGGTCTTCATCGCGGAAGCATTTCACGAGCTGAAAGTACTTGTCGAAGCCCGCCACCATCAGCAGCTGCTTGAACGTCTGCGGGCTTTGCGGCAGGGC
Source organism: Hymenobacteraceae bacterium (assembly GCA_031426455.1). GTDB lineage: Bacteria > Bacteroidota > Bacteroidia > Cytophagales > Hymenobacteraceae > JANNMJ01. The sequence continues at coordinate 27,180 of JANPLI010000207.1, forward strand.
GTAGAACTGGCCGGGGTTCATGCGGGACGGCACCACGAAATCGCGGGCGCCTTCGGGGGTGCTTTTGATCAGCACGGGCGTTTCGACCTCCAGAAAGCCTTGCCCGTCCAAGTAGCTGCGGGTGAGCTGGGCCACGCGGTGGCGCAGCTCCAGGGCGCGGCGGACGGGCGCGCGGCGCAGGTCGAGGTAGCGGTAGCGCATCCGCAGGTCGTCGCCGCCGTCGGTTTCGTCGTCGATCAGGAAAGGCGGCGTCTTGGCGGGGTTCAGCGTGCGCAGTTCCTGCACGCGGATCTCGATCTCGCCGGTCGGCAGGTTCGGGTTTTTCGAGTAGCGCTCCACCACCCGGCCCGTGACCTGCACCACGAACTCGCGGCCCAGGGTGCGGGCGGCGGCGATGAGGTCGGCGCTTTCCACGCCATCTTCCAGCACCAGCTGGGTAATGCCGTAACGGTCGCGAAGGTCAATCCAGAGGACGTGGCCTTTGTCGCGGGTGCGCTGCACCCAACCGCTGAGGGTGACGGTCTGCTCGATCTGGGCGGCGCGCAATTCGCCGCAGGTATGGGTTCGGAAGGCCATTGGGGCTGCAAAGCCCGCCGTCGAATGAAAAAAACGGGCGGGGCTGCAAAGGTCGGGCAGGAATTGGGACAGGGGCGAGGTGTTAGGTGCGAAGTGCGAGGTGCGAGGTGCGAGGTGTAGCCAGGGGCTTCGCCCCGCAGCCGCCGAGGTGCGAAGTCAGAGGTGCGAGGTCAGAGGTGCGAGGTTATAAATGCGAAGTGGGGGGGGCGGCGGACAAAAAGAGGAGCGCGCACAACCGTGAGCGGACCGATGAAAAAAAACGCCCGCGGCGCCGGGGGGGGGGGGGGGGGGTGGTGTTAATGCGGGG